>JBDIAG010000224.1:0-6873 GCA_039812305.1 Actinomycetales bacterium
TGCTGCTGTTGCCTTTTCAGATATGGGCGGCGGGCTGGGTGGACGCCGTGGTGGTGGTGTCGACACTCCTGGTCGCGGTCGCCGGCGCCGCCCTGCTGACCCTGACGACGCGTGTCGACGACCTTCTCGACACCGTCACCCGCCTGTTGGGCCCCCTACGGCGACTCGGCGTGGACCCCGACCGCATCGGGCTCGCGCTCGCCCTGGTGATCCGGTCGATTCCGGCGCTGATGCAGTTGGCCGCCACGAGCCAGGACGCCCGCCGGGCCCGGGGCCTGGAGCACAGCCCGCGGGCCGTCCTGGTGCCCTTCGTCGTGAGGTCCGTTCGTTACGCGCAGGCCACCGGCGACGCACTGGCCGCCCGCGGGTTCGACGACTGACCGGAGACTTCTGACTGGAGACTTCTGACTGGAGACTTCTGACTGGCGAGTTCTCGCCGCGTCCGCGACCTGACGTCGGGCGGCCGACATGCTGATGGGAATCGAACGAGTGACTGTGCACGAGCAGTGCCGGGCGCACCGTCTCTGACGGCACCGGATGGGAGCGACGATGACCGAGGCCAGGCCGAGCGAACAACGCAAGCGCCCCAGGTGGGCTCCGTGGTGGGTCTACGTGATCCCGATCCTCGGCGTCAACTACCTGCGGCAGTGGGTGCTGCCCTACGGCACCGTGCCCGAAGCCGTCGACGTCATCCTCGCCCTCGGCATCGCGGCCGTCCTGTTCCTGGCGATCACGGCAGCCTTCCGGGCGACACGGCGCTGACCAGGCTCTGACCCGACCTCACTCACACGCTCGCGCTGACGACCAGCCGCGGCGCCGCCTTCAGACGAGTCGGGAGCGAATCCGACGGCACGCCAGCCCACTCACAACCAGCCGCGACGCGCCACCTCCAGACCAGTCGCCGGGAGCGAATCCGAAGCACGCCAGCCCACTCACAACCAGCCGCGACGGGCCGCCTCCAGACCAATCGCCGGCAGCAAATCCGAAGCACGCCAGCCCACTCACAACCAGCCGCGGCGCGCCGCCTCCAGGGCGATCTGGAAGCGCGTGTGCACCCCGAAGAAGGTCGTCAGTTCGGCGATCCGCCGGCTGTAGGTGCGCGGGGACAGCCCGAGGCGGCGTGAGGTCATGTCGTCGGGCTCGCCGTCGGCCAGCGCGGCGAGGATCACGGCCAGGTGCGGCGGCAGCTCCGCGGGCTCCTCCGGTGGTGCGCCCGTGCGCCAGAGGGATTGGTGGAGCGCCACCAGGGTGGCGACGGCCTCGGGATCCCGCAGGATCTGGAACCCGTCGGCCAGCACCGTCGTATTCACCGGGATCAACGCGACCCTGCGGTCGAGAATGGACAGTTTGGCGGGAACCCGCGCCACCACCCGCGCCTGCCCGCCGGCGCGGTGCACGATGGCCCGCAACTGGCGATCGGCGAGCAGCCCGGCGCGCGAGGTCACCTGACGCACCGCCACCCCGCGACGCAGGGCACTGCGCAGCGTGGCGGGCCCGCGCAACTGGATCGACTCCGGAACCTGCTGCGCCACCAGGTAGCGGGTGTCGTCGAGGCTGAGGATCTCCCGGCGGGTCTGAGCGCGCAGCCGGGTGATCGTGTCCCACAGCTGGTTTCGCGACCCGTGGACGGTCTGGATCCGTGGCGACCGCCCGGTCCGACTGCGATGGGCCGAACGGTCCAGCACCTCGGCGATGAGCGTGTCGGGGTCCCCGGGCACCTCTCCACCGGCCCGGTCGGAGACACCCGGCATCGCGTGCGACGGACGCGTCATCCTCCCATCATGACTCGGCGGTCCGGATCCCGTCACCCGTGGCGACTCCTCGCCAGGAGGCCGCGATCGCCCGCCGGCGGCGGGAGCGTCGGACCATGCGCGAACAGATGCCGACGGACCCGAGCGACCTCGTCACTCCGGTCGTGTTGCGCGTGGCCCTCGGCATCGGCCTGCTCGACCAGGCGCGAGACGCGCCGGCCACCACCGCCGACCTGGCCGGGCGGTTGTCGGTCGATCCCGACGTCCTCGCCCGTCTGGTCCGCTTCCTCGAGGCCCGGGAAGTGCTGACGGTCGACGAATCGGGCGTGGTGCGGACCACCCGGATCGGCCACACACTGCGGGAGCGCTCCGACCGGTACCGTGCCCGCCTGGACTGGACGGGTGCCGCCGGTTGGCTCGATCGCCGGTTCGTCCTACGCTGCCTGCCGGCCGTCCGCGGCGAACGGCCGCCGACCGACGTGTGGGAGGCCTTGGATCGGGATCCGGCGCTGTCGGACTCGTTCGACGATCTGATGGCGGCCCGCGCCGGGGAGTGGATCGGCGGCGTCGTCGCGGACCGCGGATGGGCCGACGTACGGCAGGTCGCGGATGTGGGCGGCGGCCGCGGTCATCTGCTCAGCGCTCTGCTGACCGCCTGGCCGCATCTTCGCGGCATGCTGATCGAACGCTCCGCGACCGCCGAGTCGGCACGGAGGGCGTTCGCCCGGTCCGGCCTGGATCATCGGGTCGAGGTCCTGGCGGCCGACATCCGCAGTGGCATTCCCGGCGGCTGCGACGTCTATCTGCTGGCGCACGTCCTGCACGACTGGGACGACGACACGGCGGGGCTCATCCTCGGCCACGCGGCCGCGGCCGCCGGCGCGCCCGGCCGGGTCGTGGTCGTCGAGCGGGAGATCGGTGGACGCACGGCCCTCGAGACCACCGCGCAGGACCTGCGCATGCTCGTCCTCTTCGGCGGCCGGGAGCGCGGCCTGGCCGACTTCGACCGGCTCGCGCGTCGTGCCGGCCTGAGCCGACGCGCTCGGCGACGGCTGACGGCGGGCCGCTCGATGCTCACCTTCCACGACCGGACGGGTCACCTCGACCACAGCACATCGAACGGAGGTCGTCATGACGGCTGAGGCACTCGGCCCCGGCGAGGGGTCACGATTCGGATTGTGGACGGTCACCGCGGTCCTCGGGCTGTTCCTGTTCGCCGCCAGCGCTCCCACGCCCCTCTACGGGATCTACGCCGCGCAATGGCGATTCAGCTCCGCCACGCTCACCGTGATCTTCGCCGTGTACGCGGTCGCCCTGCTGGGCACTCTCCTCGTCGCGGGATCGCTGTCCGACGCGGTCGGCCGGCGCCCGGCGATCGTGGCGGCCCTGGTGCTGCAATCGCTGAGCATGCTGGCTTTCCTGGTCGCCGACGGTGTCGGGTGGTTGCTCGCCGCTCGGATCGGTCAGGGAGTCGCGACGGGCCTGGTGACCGCGGCCGTCGCCGCGGCGCTGATCGACCATCAGCCATCGGACCGGCCGGGGCTGGGCTCCCTGCTCAACGCCGTCACGCCGATGATCGGCCTCGCCTCCGGCGCCCTGATCGCCGGCGCGCTGGTGCAGTACGGGCCCGATCCGCTGCGCCTGATCTACGGTGCGATGCTGGTCGGATTCGTCGCGCTCGCCGTGGCGATGCTGCGGGTGCCGGAGACGGTGGCACAGCGTCGCCGGGTCGATCTGCGTCCTCGGGTCGGCGTCGAGCCGGACGCCCGGGCGACGTTCTGGATGGCGCTGCCGTGCATCCTGGCGTCGTGGGCGCTGGGCGGTCTGTACCTGTCCCTCGGACCGTCGCTCGTCGGTCAGATCTACGGTTCCACGAATCATCTGCTGGGCGGCTCGATCGCGTTCGTCCTGTGTGCCGCCGGTGCGGTGGTGAGCCTGCTCGTGCGCGGTTGGAGCCCGGAGCGGACGATGGCGGTCGGCTGCGTCCTGCTCGTCGCGGGACTGACGATCACCGCCGTCTCGATCGCCGGCGGCCAAGGTTGGCTGCTGTTCGTCGGCAGCATCTCCTCCGGGGCGGGCTTCGGAACCGCCTTCCTGGGCGGCTTCCGCACCGTCGTCTCGGCGGCCACCCCGGCGCGGCGCGGCGAGCTGATCGCGGCCCTGTACCTGGTGTCCTATCTGGCCTTCTCCCTCCCGGCGGTCGTGGCCGGCGTCCTCACCGCCCGGATCGGTCTGCGCCCCACCAGCATCGGCTACGCCCTGGCGGTGGCCCTGCTGGCCGCCGGCTCGCTCACCGCCGCGCGCCTGCGTGGCCGCACCGCGGCTACGCCAGATCGTTGAGGCGGATCCGGACGGCGGTGGCGCGGCGGGCGGCGTCCTCCAGGGTGCGCAGGCGGGGGTCGCCGATATCGAGGACGGGGCTGCGCGGCAGCGCGGCAACGGGCGCGAGCCGGGGATCGTCCAGAACCTGCTGGATCAGCGCACGGTCACCGCCGACCACCAGAGCGCGGCCGGCACGCCAGGGCTGCGCGACCAGAGCCTCGATGGCCGCGCCGACGAGCTGGTTCGTCTGCCCGTCCCGGCGACGCGCGAATCGTTGCTGCGACCAGCCGCCGGCGGCGGTGCGGCCCTGGACGTACCGGGTGCCGACCTTGTGACTGACGAGCTCACCGCCCGCGGTCACGCCGACCGCGTAGCCGCCGCGACGCACCAGGAGCAGGACGGCGTCCCGTCCGAGCATCGCCAGGTCGCACAGCTGGGCCACGTCCGAGGCCTCCCCGTCGAACGGCGCCTCGAAGATCGCGATCGCGCCGTCCGGGCTCCGCAACGCCAGGCCGGTGCCGTCCACACTCGGCGTGGCCTCGCCGTGCCGCGCCGCGAACCGCTCGATCCAGCCGGGCAGTCGCTGCGCGGGCACCTCGACCAGCCGGTGCGGCGGCGCGCTCAAGGCCGGCTCAGACGTTGAAGCCGAGCGCCCGGAGCATCTCCTTGCCGTCGTCGGTGATCTTGTCGAGATCCCACGGCGGCATCCACACCCAGTTGATCGCGTGCGAGTCGACGATGCCGTCGAGGGCCGCGGCGGTCTGGTCCTCGATCACGTCGGTCAGCGGACACGCCGCGGAGGTCAGGGTCATGTCGATCACCGCGTGGTTCCCGTTGTCCACGGTGATCCCGTAGACGAGGCCGAGGTCGACGACGTTGATGCCCAGCTCGGGGTCCACGACGTCGCGCATCGCCTCCTCGACGTCGGCCACGTCGGCGGGCGTGGTGACCAGGTCGTCGGTGACCTCGTCAGGGGCTTGGGTCTGTTCGGTCATCGGATCTCCTTGGCTATCACGGACGCGACCTACGAGGCGGCCGGACGATGCGCGGCCACCGCCTGGGAGACGGCGTCACGCATGGCCGCCCACCCCAGCAGCGCGCACTTCACCCGGGCGGGAAACTGCGCCACTCCGGCAAACGCCGCGGCGTCGCCGAGTGTTTCCAGCTGGTCCTCGGTCACGGTGCCGTCGGCGACGACACCCTTGAACATCTCGTACTCGCTCATCGCCTCGTCGATGTTCAGACCGGTCACCGTGTCGGCCATCACCGAGGACGCGGCCACCGAGATCGAGCATCCCCGGGCGTCGTAGGAGATGTCCTCGATCTCGCCGTCCGAGAGGTGCACGCGCAGGGTGATCTCGTCCCCGCAGGTGGGGTTGACGTGGTGTACCTCGACCTCGTACGGCTCGCGCAACCCCGCCCGCACCGGGCGCTTGGCGTGCTCGATGATGAGCTGCTGGTACAGCGCATTCAGATCCAAGGAACCTAGCCTCCGAAGAACTGTCGAACCTGGTCGAGACCGTCGATCAGCGCGTCGATCTCGTCGTGGGTCGTGTAGAGATAGCTGGACGCCCGGGTCGAGGACTGTACCCCGAAACGCTGGTGCACCGGCGCCGCGCAGTGGTGACCCGCCCGGACGGCGATGCCCAGCGAGTCCAGCACCTGGGCCACGTCGTGCGGGTGGATCAGGTCGCCGTCGGAACCCGTCAGCTCGAAGGAGATCGCGCCACCGCGGTCGATCGGCAGCCCGTCGGCGTCGAGATCGGTCGGGCCCATCACGGTCAGGCCGGGCACCTCGATCAGTCGCCGCAGCGCGTAGCCGGTGATCTCCTGCTCGTGCGCGGCGATCGCGTCCATCCCGAGGGTCTCGAGATAGCCGATCGCGGCGCCGAGACCGACGGCCTGCACGATCGGCGGCGTCCCCGCCTCGAACCGGTGCGGCGGCGGGGCGTACGTCGTGCCCTCCATCGTCACCCACTCGATCATCTCGCCCCCGCCGAGGAACGGCGGCAGCGCGGCCAGCAGGTCGTACCTTCCCCACAGCACGCCGATCCCGGTCGGCCCGACCATCTTGTGGCCGGTGAACGCGACGAAGTCGGCTCCGACCGAGGCGAAGTCGACGGGCAGCTGCGGCACGGCCTGAGAGGCGTCCACCACGACCAGCGCACCCACCTCGTGTGCGCGCGCGGCGATCCGGGACACCGGGTTGATCGTGCCGAGCGAGTTCGACACCCACGCCAGCGAGACCACCCGGGTGCGCTCGGTCAGCAGCTGCGACAGCGGGGTATTGCCCTCGACCTCGCCCTCCAGGTCGAGGCGGCCCTCGCCGGTCAGCCCGATCCACCGCAGCCGCGCCCCGGTCCGCTGGGAAAGCTGCTGCCAGGGAACGATGTTGGAGTGGTGCTCGAGCTCGGTGACGAGGATCTCGTCCTCCGGCCCGAGCCGGTGCAGGTCGGCGCCGGCGAAGGCGCCGGTGCCCGGCTGGCCGAGATCGCCGATCGCGCGGGCCACCAGGTTCAACGCCTCGGAGGCGTTCTTGGTGAACACGATCTCCTCGCGACGGGGCGCGCCGACGAAGCGCGCCACCGCCGTGCGGGCGTCCTCGAACGCCGAGGTCGCCTCGGCCCCGAGCTGGTGCATCGCCCGGGCCACGTTCGCGTTGTGCCCGCGCAGGTGCTCGGCCATCGCCTCGATCACCTGAGCGGGCTTCTGGGAGGTGTTGGCGCTGTCGAGGTAGACCAGCCGACGACCACCCGCGAGAGTCCGGGTCAGGATCGGGAAGTCGGCGCGGATGGTCGCG
>JBDIAG010000225.1:0-6867 GCA_039812305.1 Actinomycetales bacterium
TGATCCAACGGCTTGCACCGGGCCAGGACGGTGAGACGGGAGATCGCCCGGCCCTGCTGGATCCGCCCGGTGTCATCGACCAGGAAGAGCGCGATCGATCCGGCGCTGAAGGCATTCTTGCGCTTGCCTATCGCCACCTTCCCACGGCGGCGCATCATGCCGTAGTTGTTGGCGAAGTCTTTCATCTGATAGATCGACAACCAGACCTGGCCGAGATAGCCGGCGGCCAGGGCGACGATCAGGAACCAGAAGTTCATCTCATCCCTCCTTGAGGTATTCGGGGTTGTTGACGACATGGAAGAAGAACTGCTCATACGTGGTCAGCCGGGAAATCCGATCCAGCCCGGCTCGGTCGGAGGCGAGCCGGATGATCTCGTCGTAGATGTCGACAAGAATCGTGTCGTCGTAGTCGGCCTTCTCCGGTATGCCCATCAGGAAGATGACCCGTAGTCCGTCCTCGCCGACGGAGCGGGGAATGACGCCCATGGCGAAGACCACCTTCTTGGCTCCCACCGGCAGGGTGGCGTGCGGGAAGGCGACGTAGGGGTCGAGCGCCATCGTGGCGCGTTCCTCCCGCTCGGCCAGCCGGGCCCGGAACTCCTCGGTCAGCAGGCCGAGCCGGACCAGCCGGTCGATCATCGCCTCGAGATTGCCGCGGTAGTCCAGATTCGGGTCCAAGGTCATGAACCGCTGCTGGTCCAGCATCGACACGACCAGCGACCGGGCTCCCGCCCCGAGAGGCATGTCGGCCTGCCGGTCGTAGCGCAGCCGGTTGATGTGGCCGAGCAGTTCGTTACGGTCGAAGACCTCGGCGAGCCTGATCAGGGCGGCCGAGGTGGTCAGCGGCTCGGTCGTGGTGGCGACCACGAGATCGTGGGCATCCAGGATCTCCGGAGTGGTCTCGTCCAGGGAGAGCAGCGTGTACTGGGTGCCCTTCGCCATGATCTTCTCCAGCTGCAGCTGCACCAGGCGTGCCGACACCCGGCCCACCCGCGTGACCACGGCGACGCGATGGGTGGGCGCGGTGGAGGTCCGGCGTTCCTCGAGGAAGACCTGGAAGTAGGTGGCGATGAAGCCGAGTTCCTCCTCGGCCACCCTGACGCCGACCTCCCGCTCGATCAGCCGGGCGGCGATCGCGGCCATCCGGTGGGCGACCGGGTAGGCGGTGCGCAGATCGGCCGCCGCCGTGCTGTTCAGGCCGGGGAAGCCGGCTTCGAAATCCCAACTGGTGGGCAACTGCACCCGGAAGCGCAGCCGGTTCACCATGAACGTGACGTGGTGCACGAACTCCTTGAGCATCGCCGTCGGTGGGATGTGCACGTCCATCTCGGAGGCGATCTCGTCCAGGATCTGGTGGACGAGGGCGCGGGTCTCCTCGGCCGGCGGGAAGTGCTCCAGCCGGCTGTCGTCGCCGGGGGTGTGCATCCCGGCGATCGGCAGGGCGAGGAAGACGGCCTCGGCCGGGTCCAGCGGCAGCTGCAGCCTGGCTGCCACTGCGTCCGCCACCCGCTTGCCGAAATCGTAGGCGGGCAGCTCGCGCACCTTCTCGTAGTCGCTGGTCAGCCCGGTCAGCCCGTGGCCGAGCAGCACCCGGTCGAGCAGCACCGTGTACCAGCGGCGCGACTCCCCCGCCGCCTGCACGCTGAGGTTGAACTCGGCGACGGCGGCGTCCAGTGGCTGTGCGAGCTCGTCGTCGACCGGATAGCCCGAGTAGACCGCCTGGAAGTGGTGGTCCAGCAGGAACAAGCGCAACGCGAACTCGTCGGCGTTGAGCTCGATCCCGGCGTGCGGGCGCCCGAGGATCGAGATGCCGTACGCCTCGGCCTGGTCCCGCAGCTTGGCCAGGTCGACGATCGCGGTAGAGCGTCCGATCGACATCTCGCGGGCCAGATCCTCGGTGGTGACCGGTCCCCCGGCCCGGACCAGCCGATTGAGGATGTAGCCGATCCGGGTGTCGGGGTCGTTCAGGGAGCGGGTGCCGTGCACGAGTTCGGCGCGGATCCGGGTGTAGCGATCCCGGTCGAGGACCCACAGTCGGTAGCGCCCCTGGTCAAGACGGATCGTCGCGGCCCCGGCGAAGGACTCGTTGAGGCCATGGATCTCGTTCGCGATCGTCTTGGCCCCCACGTCGAGGGTGTCCATCAGGGTCTCGGCGGGCGCCGACAGGCGCCTTTCGAGATTGAGCAGGATCTGAGCTCGGCGATTCACGACAGTGTGTTCCTGAGTACGAAGGGGTCTTGCGCGAGTAGGGGCGGACGTCGACGGCCGGTTCCGCCCCGGAGCGGATCATCGACCTCAACCGCGGGACTTGCCGCCGGTGATCGTCACGGTCGTCCCGGTGATGTAACTGGATCTGTCCGAAGTCAGATAGACGACGAGGTCGGCGACCTCGTCCAGCTTTCCCGGACGACCGATCGGGATCACCTTCGCATAGTCCGGCGACAGATTGTCCACCGTCGTATTCCGGGTGTATGCCAGGGCCTCGTTGTAGGCCGGATTGCGCAAACCGGTCGGCTCCAGAATTCCGGGGGCGATGCCGACGACGCGGATTCCCAGCGGCCCGAGCTCCTTCGCCCAGGACAGGGTGAAGCCATTCATCGCACCCTTGGACGCGGAATAGGCCGACTGCCCCTTGGAGCCCTCTGAACCGGCCTCCGAACTGACGTTGACGATGGTTCCGGAACCGGCCTTCACCAGGCGGCGCGCGACGGCTTGGGCCATCAGTAGAGCGCCTTTGACATTGACTCCGAACATGAAGTCGAAGGACCTCGCGTCGAGTTCGTATTCGGGATGTTCGCCTTGGACGTCGACCAGC
Source organism: Actinomycetales bacterium (assembly GCA_039812305.1). Lineage (GTDB taxonomy): Bacteria > Actinomycetota > Actinomycetes > Actinomycetales > CAWJMD01 > JBDIAG01. The sequence continues at coordinate 2,816 of JBDIAG010000225.1, forward strand.
AGGCGAGGCAGGTTGACGCCGGCGTTGTTGACCAGGGTGGTGATCCCGCCGAGTTCGTCCTCGATCCGGGTCACCGTCTCCTCGACGGCGGCGGGGTCGGTGATGTCGACCCGGAAGTTGTGCGCGCGGGTCTGCGGATCGAGTCCGTCCTCGACGCTGAGATCGAGGCAGGCCACGGTGGCTCCGGCTCGGCACAGTCCCTCAACGATGTGTTTGCCGATGCCTGAGGCCCCACCGGTCACGATGACCCTTTTCGTGTCGAGCCCGAGCCAGCTGTCCGACATGTGCGCTCCTTTGCTACCGCTTTCGGCTGAGCGGGCCCACTGCGGAACCCGCTCCATGACCGTAGGGAAGACCGGCGCCAAAGGTAATGGCTGAACAGTTCAGCCGATTTCCGAGACACGGAAAGGGATCGGACTATGCGCCCAACTCCATGTCTTAGACGATTTTGGAGCTTATATCGGATTCATCGAGGTCGCTGCGTCGGTGCCCGACAACGGAAGAAGGCCGGGTCGGTATGCCCGACCCGGCCATCTTCTCGATCTCACACGCTGAACTCGGACCGAGGGCGGTCCTTTCAGCGTCAGGACTTGTCGGTCTCCTCCTCGGCCGGCGCGGCGGCGACATCGACCGGCACGACGTGCACGTCGGTCGGCGAGACGCCCACGCCTTCCGTGTCGGCGTCGCCGTCGGTGACGGCCTCGTCCTCGACCGTGGCTTCGCCGTCCTCGGCGGCCTCGACCTCGTCGTCCTCGGCGATCGGACGGGGCAGCAGCTCGTCGATCGAGGTCACGTTGCCGTCGGCGTCGGTGATGGTGGCCGCCTCGAGGACGAGCGCCAGCGCCTTGCGGCGACGGATCTCACCCATCATCGCGGGCAGCTGGCCGGCCTGCTGCACCTGCTCGAGGAACTGCTGCGGCGCGAGCCCGTAGGCCTGCGCCTGCTGCACCATGTACTCGATGAGCTCGTGCTGCTCGACACCCAGTTCGTTGCTGTCTGCGATCTTGTCCAGCACCAGCTGGGTACGCAGGCTCTTGGTCGTCTGCTCGGTGACCTCGGCCCGGTGCTCGTCGTCCTCGAGCCGGTTCTCCTCCTCCAGGTGGGAGTGGACCTCCGTCTCGATGACCTTCTCCGGCACCGGCAGGTCGATCGCCTCCAGCAGAGCGTCGAGGACCTTGTCCCGCGCGCCGAGGCCGACCTGGAAGCGCTTCTGCTGGTCCGCCTGCTGGCGCAGGTCGGCGAGCAGTTCGTCGATGGTCTCGAACTCGGAGGCGAGCTCGGCGAACTCGTCGTCGGCCTCGGGCAGCTCGCGCTCCTTCACCGAGCCCACACTGACCCGGATCAGGGCCTGCTCGCCGGCGTGCTCGCCGCCGGCCAGCGGCGCCTCGAACGTGGTCTCCTCGCCGGCCGACAGGCCGACCAGGGCCTCGTCCATGCCCTCGAGCAGGGTGCCGGTGCCGATCTGGTAGCTCAGGCCGCTGGCCGAGTCGATCTCCTCGTCGCCGATCGTGGCGGTCAGATCGATCGAGACGAAGTCGCCGTCGGCCGCGGGACGGTCCACCCCGACGAGGGTGCCGAAGCGCTCCCGCAGGTCGTCCAGACGCGCCTGGACGTCCTCGTCGGTCACCTCGAACGAGTCGAGCTGGACGCTCAGGCTGGAGAACTCGGGAAGGTCGAACGCGGGCAGGACGTCCACCTCGGCGACGAACTTGAGGTCGCCACCGGCCTGCGGGTCGGGCACGTCGGTGATCTCGAGTTCGGGCTGGGCGAGCGGAGTGATCTCACCCTCGCTCAGCGCCTGGCTGTACAGCCGCGGCAGCGCCTCGTTGATCGCCTCCTGGATCACCGCACCACGACCCACCCGGGCGTCGACAATGCGCGCGGGCACCTTGCCCTTCCGGAAGCCCGGGATGGAGATCTGGGACGCGATGGAGCGGTAGGCCGCGTCCATGTCCGACTTCATCTCCTCGAGTGGGACCTCCACGGTCAGCTTCACCCTGGTCGGGCTGAGGGTCTCGACCTCGCTCTTCACGCACTTGCTCCAAATGGCTGGGTTGGGTCTGCGATGTCATCCGTACTGCGATCCTTGGTGATCGCTTGACAACAGCCGCCCATACTATCCGGGCGCGAGCGCTCGCCCAACCCGCGGGGCGACAACGCGAAAACTCCATGCCGTGGTCGGGGTACCCGGATTCGAACCGGGGGCCTTCCGCTCCCAAAGCGGACGCGCTACCAAGCTGCGCCACACCCCGTTTGCCGCGGACGAGTCTAGCCCCTGGCGAGGATCCTCCCGACCGCATTACCGACAGCACGGTCGGTACAGACTCCTCATCGACCACCAGGGCAAAGGTCTGTGGAAGCACCTCTTCGTCCCGGAGGGGCCGACCTACCGACTCTTCGACGTCATCGTGGACCGCCGGGAGAAGGCCGACCTGGCCCGGCACCATCCGGAGCTGGTCGCCAGCCTCCGCCAGGCCTGGGAGCGCTTCGACGCCGATCAGCTGCCCTACCCGCCACTGCCGGCCGCGGAGAACGGGAACGCCGGGCTGCCGGACTGAGCACCGGCCGGCGAAGAGACGCTGCGGGCCGCTTCCCAGGGCGGGGTCGTTGCCTGTCGCGCCCTGAGTGGACTGGAGCGGGTGACGGGAATCGAACCCGCATGACCAGCTTGGAAGGCTGGGGCTCTGCCATTGAGCTACACCCGCGAACCGGAGCGATCCGGTGCCCGCTCAGGATAGTCGTACCAGGCCGACTGGGTCGAACCGCTTCCCGGATTCGGGCCGGCGCCAGGCCCGGGTGAGGCACACCTGCCCCGGGTCTCGCGGCCGCGGCCGCCTTCAGATGGAGCATTGCCGTTGCCTTGAGCCGGTTGCGAAAGGTACCAGCACGCCGCGAGCACGATCGGCAAAGGAGTCATACCGGGAATGCGCTGCCCAGCCGGGACCTCGGGACGCCTCAGGTCCCATTGTTGACTGCCTTTGTGTCCTGCCAACCGTGATGTGTCCTGCCAGACGCGTGACATCCGCCCCGTCTGGCAGGACACATCACGGTTGGCAGGACACTTCCACCCGGGCCGGGGCTCGGGACACCTCCCGTCCCCAGACACTGCCGACGGGAGCATCTCTGTTGCTCGGCAACACAAGCACTCCACGTGGACGTGGGTGATCCTCCGAGGCGGTCAGCGAAAGAGTCATGTCGGAAATGCACCGCCCGGCCCGCGACGGTCCCCGACCCCCGGCCCCGCGGCTACTGCCGGATCACCAGGACGACGGCCCGGTCGTCCCCGGCGTCGGCGCTGGCGGCTTCCACCAGCCAGTCCGAGCCGCCGTCCGGAAACCCGCGCTGCACCAGTCGCTGGGCCTGGCCGAGCAGGTGGTCGATGCCCAGGTCGACGTCCACGCCGGGCCGTTCGATGATCCCGTCGGTGTACATGATCAGGGCGTCGCCCGTCTCCAGCACGCCGCGCTCGAGCGGGAAGTCCTGCTCCGACAGCAGCCCGAGCGCGGGGCCGGTCGGGCCGCGCAGCACCTCCCAGGTGCCCGTCCCCCGGTGGAACTGCACCGCCGGCGGGTGACCCGCCCGGGCGATCTCGAACGCGCCATCGCGCAGATCGAGCCGGAAGTGGACGGCGGTGGCGAAGCCCTCGTCCCAACGCTGGTCGAGCAGGTAGTCGTTGGCGGCGGCGAGGAATCCCACGTGACGGGCGCCGATCAACCCGCCGAAGGCCCCCGACAGCAAGAGCGCCCGGGTGCCCGCGGCCTGCCCCTTGCCGGAGACGTCGACGAGCGCCAGCCGCAGCATCGCGGAGGCGTCGTCCATCTGGGCGACCAGGAAGTCACCCGAGAACGAGTCCCCATAGGCCGGGCTCAGCGTCGTCTGGATGCGCCAGCCCGGCGGCAGCCCGGGGATCTGGCCCTGCGCCCGCAGGCGATCCCGCAGGTCGATCAGCATCAGGTCGCCCATGATTCCCTGGACGCCGCGCCGTTCCCGGCTCCGCGCGAAGGACAGCATCAGCAACCCGGCCACCGACATCACCAGCCAGTCCGCGAAGG
>JBDIAG010000226.1:0-6865 GCA_039812305.1 Actinomycetales bacterium
CGGTCGCTTGCGAAAGGGCGGCGGCGGTCGCGGCGACCTGGCTGCTGATCCACCCGGTCGACACGTCGATCCCGCACAGGTCGGCGATCACCATCGCGGCCCGTTCCACGGCGACGTGCTGCCGCATCGAGATATCCACGGGTCACCACTCAGGTCGGCAAGACGGTGCGGCCTGGCTGAGACTACGAAGGCGATCGCGGTGCAGATGCACGTCCGAGGCGTGCTCGGCAGCTATGGGAATTATGGGGACGGCTCGGTTATGTGGCCCAACCGAGGACTTGCCACCGCTCGACAAAGTCGAAGCAGAGTGGCTTGAGTGGTGGCTAGAGTGCAGTTACCCCTGAGTCACCTTTCAGCCCAAGTTTCCAAGGTTCCTCTTGGCCAACGACTGAAGTCCTGCGCGCAGCGGATGAGGCTCATCGCGCGTTGCATGTGAATCTATAAGAATATAGTCGCCAGAAAGAATGTATGAATTCACCCATGACGCAATCTGCCGTCCCAGAAGGCGCCCGACAAGTTCTTCGTCGACCAGCTTCGCTGCGATCAAATTTTCCAGCGTGTCGAAATAGTGAAGAACCGTCGAGATGGCTATCCAGTATTCATCGCGTTCCTCTCGGTACTTATTAATGGAGATAGGGCTACCGGCTCGATCCATGAAGGCGTGGTAGGCGAGGTGCCTTGCCTGGTGCAACTCGGCACCATTGAAGCGCTCGAAGATCTCGATCGTCCTCTTCATTTGAGCATCCCTTGCGGCGGCATCCCTGGCCAGCAAGGAAGAAAGGAACGAGCCGATCAGTACCCCACCGAGGGCGGTTATGAGTGGGATGACGGAGGGCGTCCAGGGCAACTCCTTCTGATAAAAGGACACTCCGATAAGCAGTGCGATAAGTGCTGCGACTAGGACTATTGTGACGACAAACATCGCCAGCAATGCACGTTTTTCCATTGTGTACCTTCCTATGTTATTCACGACTATTCCCGCCGATGTCTCCAATACAATGAACATGAAGTCTTCTCATACCGTGCCATTCACCGGGGCATGCCAGGCTGCAACCTGAACGAAAAGCTTGAGGAGGACTGCGGGAGCTCCGGCACTGTCCATTGGTCCACCGTAGGGTCCTGCCTGTCAATCCTGGTCTAGGCGAGCGGCGTCCAAGGCCGGTCCGGCAAGGCGCAGAAGCACGTATCGGTGTTCCACGACGACGACGTCGCCAGTCGGGGTTCTCGGCATTTCGCAGCCGATCGGAATTGAGAGACATGCCCTAGCACTCAGAGTACCTCGTCGACGACTGGGCCCGAAGGCCTAACGATGCGAGTAAGTCCAGCCGTCAGAACCTCAGCGGTCAGCTCCAGATCAGCAAGATCCCTCGCTAGATCGTCAAACGTCACCTCTACCCAATTCCAGGGAAACGTCCGCGATCGAAGTAGCCGTTGATCCAGCCAGACCTCGTAACGAGTCTCGCAGCGACCGTTCGCCTCGCGACGGTGGATCGCGCGGTACTCCTGACGCCCGACGCGTCGTATTTGCACGTCTTTTCTTGCGGTTGAATCGTCGGAACTCAAGGTGACCAGGCCGGTGCTGCCTGGCCGTAGACTGCCGCTGAGCCAGACGAATAGAGCACGACGGTCCGCGGGTGTCAGGTGACCGAGCACGTATGTGCATAGGAAGCCGTCAGCCGGCGTCGGCAGATACCCCAAGTCCGTGGGCGCCCGGCCAGCAACAACGGTCGTGCGGGCTGCTAAGCCGGGGTCTGCCATCACCTGGGTTAGCAGCATCGACCGCATCACCAGATCCGGCTCTAGGGCGACGATCTCGGCCTGCGTCGCCCGGCCAAGCTCGCGAACCCCCAGTCCTGTGCCCGCACCAACGTCGAGGACCAACGAGGTCTCGTCCAGCGCGCCAAACTCTTCGCGGACGTATGGTTCAAGGCTCGCCCAGGCGCCTTCCATGAAGAGGTCGTGGAACTCCGCCTGTGCACCATAGCCCCAGACTTCATTCATCCGTGCCCCGCCGCAGCCTGTGCCGAGAGTCATTCTCAGTACACTACATCCCAGATTGGCCATCGGCTGGATGCCGCACTGGGGCTGGCGCAGCAGGTCACCGCTTGTGCAGCAAGTGTCAGTGCGACACCGCCCATGTGCCGATCTGCACACGGTGCCAGGCAGTGAACGCCAGGTTCTCCGAACCTGGCATATCGGACGGAGGGGGTCTTCGCATGATGAAGCAAGTCATCTTGTGGGTCTGGCGGATTTCATACCCATTTGTTCGTGCGGTTGGACTTGACCGCGCACTATGGAGAAAGAAGGCATCCGAGCTTAGACCTGTATTGGACAAAGGCTGGAAGGAGCAGCTATTGGCCGTTGAGAACGCGAGCCCCTTCCTTCAAGTCGCACACTATCGACCTAACCACTCTTTGGGATTCGACTCCGAGCGTGAGAATCTAGCGGTTGCGATAGCCATCGCCAACCTGCACTACTTCCGTGGCGATATAGCAGCTTACGAGCAGTCTTTTAGACGTGCTGGCGAGTACTTGGAGGATTCGGCCAAGAGGGACGGTTTCGTTCGAGAATCCGATGTTTGGGCCGAGTACCTTCATTACAAGGCGTCACTTCTACGGCTGGGCGGCCATCCTTCGGGGGCGGCTCGCGAGAATAGCAAGGTTGTGCAAGTCTATCGGTCGTTGAATCGATCGGTGGAGGCAGACTCCTCTCGCCGATGCACCATTTGCTGCCGCATAGAGAGCCTAGCGCCCGAGGAGTCTGATCTCAGACACGCCTTAGCTAGGCAGGCTGATTCAGTGGCTGCGAAATTCCAACACGGCACAGACAGTACGGGCCAACTTAGCGAGAACGACCGTCGGACCGATGAGTTCTATGCCCAGGTAGTCAGGTGTAAGGTCCAGGTGCACGCGCAGGTCCCGGATCTCTCCATATTGGAGGATGCGATCAAGAAGGCCAAGGACTGTCAGGGTTCGATGCACGGGCCCGATATGCCCGCGTACCGTGCCGCCGTGCCGCTCTATGAGGCTATCCTCAGTTACCATCGGGGGGATCTGATCAACGCCCGGGTCCACTACGATCGGGCACTGAGCGAGATCGACAGCCAGCAAATTCCATACCTATGCTTGCTTACTCTTCCAAAGAGTGTAGGCGATGATCTCGCAAACAAATTAGGTCGTAGACGGATACTGTCTGATATCGTCAACGAAAGGGCCGGGGCCCTGGCGGTGCGGAGATTCAAGGGCGAAATACTCGGTGCTCCGATGGTCGCGGCAGTACTCTCATTTCTTATCGTTGCCTCATTCAGCCTTCTTCCGCGCTCTTTCCCGCACGGGCTCACAATTCAGGATATGACCCCCGCGGTATGGATGCTCAGTACACTTGTTGCCGGATTCCATGTGTGGCGGCGAAAACGTAGAGCCGAGCGAAGCCTAGCTGGATTGATCCCTTCTGGGCTGCTCGCTCTTGCGGAATGGGTACACTACATTCTTACCAGCATAGCCATCGCAATGCTAGTTCTACTGGCAACTCGATTCATCTAGTTGAACGGCCAAAGATGGAATAAGATCTCCGCGACCACGTCCGGGTTGTCGGCGATCACGCATCCACCGCGGCCTCCATCACCTTCGGTCGGAAGCCCTTTGCCCTCGACTACGCCTGCGAGCACCCGGGCGCACCAGCTTGTCTTTGCGCTTGCCGGCCTCCACCAATTCCTGCAGCTGGGCGCCGGCCTGAGGCGTGACACGAAGCTTCTCGAGCGCCTTCGACCACGATAAGGACCGCTGTCAGGGTCAAGCTCCCAGGTCATCGATATCCGCTGGCCTGTGAAGAAGCCCACGGGCCGCCGCCGGGTCAACGCGGGTTGCGTACCAACTTCCCCCAGCGAAGGTGGCCGTATCCGACTGCCTGGCGCCAGGGTGGTGACGGGCACCACGCCCAGCCCACTCTGACAACCTCAGTTTGGGACGCGCTCTCCGGCGCCTCAGAGGTCCGGCCTGTGAACGGTGCCGACTCGGCTATGAAGGCCAGCAAGTTGTCCTCCACCAGCTGAGGACGCGACTGGCGGCACCGATGCTGACGACTTCGCGGCCCAGCGCTGAGACGACGAACTTGGGCGGATGGGGTTGGATCAGTTCAGCGAGCCGCAGGGCCGTACGCGCAAGCAGTGGCCCCGCCGCTGCGGCCACTCCGCCCGCAAGAATGATGCGCTCGACGTCGAATAGTCCGCCCACGACGGCGCAGATGCGTGCCAGCCCGTTCGCAAAGCGCTCGATGATTTGAAGAGCTGTGCGGTCGCCATGCGTCATCGACCAGCGTTGGCGGCCTTGACTCGCGCGACGTAATCCTCAACGGTGAACTCGCCGCGCCCGTAGGCGCACAAGATCTCAACATCGGCGTCGCTGACGTCGAGTCCGGCCATCTTGCTACCAGCCACCGCGGCCGCGCTCAAGCCGCGCTCGTCTACCCGCCCGCCACCGTGAACGTGAGTGCTCGGTGCAGCCACGACCCCTCCTCTCGACATCCCCCTTGTACGCGGACACCATGGTGAACCACCCATGACAAGCCATGCTTCCGAGCCACGCGATGCCCCTAGCAAGCCGACAACGTCGACATGGTGGCGATCGGGTCGCGTGAGGGATGCCAGGTTCAGGCTCGGCCCTGGAACCACCACAGTCCCGCTAGGTCTGCCCACCAACTGGGGCGCCCGCGCCGGGCATCCCTCGCGCCACTCGACCGCTGTTCAGTTACTCACAGTCACGAATCGGACCTCGAACACTTGCGGAGTTGAGCCCTGATGTGGGCCGCCCAGACCCCACACTTGCGGAGTACTTGCGGAGTTCTCCCAATTCGTGGGCGATTTACCCCCTCCTCGCTGTGCGTTTCCGCAGGTCAGGGGCCTGTTCCTGCTCCCGCGACTGGACTCGAACCAGTAACCGTCCGATTAACAGTCGGATGCTCTGCCAATTGAGCTACGCGGGACCGCCGGTGAGGCAGCCGGACTAGCCTAGCAAAGCTCCGGGGGTGCCCTGACCACATTTCAGCGTTGGGCGAGTCACCCTGCGCACCCCAGAGAAGCTCAGCTGGCTCGCAGTTCGTGTTCGGCGCGCTGCAGGCGCATCAGCTCCTCGCTCGCGGCGGCGAGTCCCGGTAGGTCGCCGGCGGCCTCGGCGCGTTGCAGCCGTGAGTACGTCTCGGCCTTGGCACGTACCAGTTGGCGCAGTCGCACCGCGCGGACCAGACCGTCGGCGAGCGCGGCCAGGTGCTCCTCACGGCGTTCCGGTAGCTCCGCCACGGCCAGTTCGCCGATGAGGGGTCGCACCAGATCGGGAGCCGCCTCGCTCACCCGGGCGACCCAGTCGGGTCCGGCCTGCCCGGGACCGCCCAGCGACCGCACGGCGTCGTCCACGACCCGGTAGGCGGGGGTCACGAGACTGCCGGTACCGAGTGCGGCGAAGGCCTCCGGATCCACCCGGTCGGGGAACTGCAGCACCATCTGCAGCAGTTGCCGCTCCCCCATCACCACCGGGTCGCGAAGGTCGGGGCGGGGCAGGGACGGCGCGGGCTGGCCTTCCCACGACCCGGAACCGTCGCCGGACGACATCGGAGCGCCGGGCGCCCGGGAGTCGTGTCGTCCCACGTCGCCGGGGCGATGGCCGCCACCGGGTTGGGACGGCGCCCCTCGCTGTCCCCCGCTGCCGGAGGCACCGCCCGAGTGCGATCCCTGGCCACCACCTCGCCGCGACCGCGACGCCGACGCCACCGCGGACCGGACCTGCTCGACCTCCATGCCGAGCAACCCCGCCAGCCGCCGCGCGTACTCGGGCCGCAGTGACGGATCGCGGATCTGCGCGACCAGCGGCGCCGTGGCGCGCAGCCCCTGGACCCGGGCCTCCGCCCGGTTCAGGTCGAAACCCGCCAGCGTCGAGCGAATGGCGAACTCGAAGAGCGGCTGCTTGGCGTCCACGAGCGCCTGGAGCGCCTCGGGACCCGCCGACAGCCGCAGATCGCAGGGGTCGAGCCCGTTCGGCTCGACGGCGACGAACGTCTGGGCGACGAACCGCTGGTCCTCGGCGAACGCCCGCATGGCCGCCTTGCGCCCCGCTTCGTCCCCGTCGAAGGTGAAGACGATCTCGCCGGCCCTCGCGTCGTCGTCCATGATGAGCCGGCGGACGATCTTGATGTGATCCGCGCCGAACGCGGTCCCGCAGGTGGCGACCGCGGTCGGCACACCCGACAGATGCATCGCCATCACGTCGGTGTAGCCCTCGACCACGACGACCTGACGACGCCTGGCAATCTCCCGCTTGGCCAGATCCACGCCGTACAGCACGCCCGACTTCTTGTAGAGCACCGTCTCCGGCGTATTCAGGTACTTCGGACCGTTGTCGTCGTCGCTCATCCGGCGCGCCCCGAACCCGACGGTCACCCCGGTGAGATCGCGGATCGGCCAGACCAGTCGGCCGCGGAACCGGTCGATCGGCCCCTGCCGGCCCTGCGAGGCGAGACCGGATCCTTGCAGGACATCGTCCCGGAAACCCCGGCCGCGCAGATGCCGCACCAGCGTGTCCCACCCGGTGGGTGCGAACCCGACGCCGTACTCTTCGGCCACCTCACGACCAAAGCCCCGCTGGGAGAGGAACTCTCGTCCGATCTGGGCACCCGGCGACGCCAGCTGCTCGCGGAAGAAGACCTCGGCCGCGGCGTTGGCGTCCACCAGGGACTGACGTCGCCCGGCCTCGGCCCGATCCGGTCCCTTGCCGTCCTCCTGGCGCAGGGTCACCCCGGCTTTGGCGGCCAACCGTTCGACCGCCTCGGTGAAGGAGAGCTGGTCGATGGCCATCAGGAAGTCGAAGACATCCCCGCC
>JBDIAG010000227.1:0-6855 GCA_039812305.1 Actinomycetales bacterium
GCTTCAACGCCGGCCTCGCGCAGCAGGTCGGGTCGCAGGTACCTCTGCATGACGTGGGCTTCGGTGATGGAGTTCGCAATCGGCGTTGCGGTGGCGACGGTGACCACGCGCGCGCCGTCCCGGTCGCGGAGGTAGGCGAGCTTCATGGCCATGTCGGTGGAGCGCAGTGAGCCGTCGATGCGGGCGTCGGGGATCCGGGAGATCGTGTCGAGGTTCTTGTAGGTGTGGAACTCGTCGACCATCAGGTAGTCGATGCCGGTGGCCTCGAAGGTGATGCCGGGGTCGCGGTCGACGTCGAGCAGGCGACGTTGCTTCTCTTGCGCGGCGGCGAGCTGCTTCTCGATCTGTTTGACGGACAGTCGGTCCAGTTCGGGGTCGGAGAGGGCTTGCTCGAGCAGGGTGATCTCCCTGTCGATGTAGCGGCCCTGGGTGGCTGGTTCGACGGGGAGACGTTTGAATGCCTCCTGGGTGAGGATGACGGCGTCCCATTCGTTGGCGGCGGCGCGGGCGACGAACAGGCGCCGCTTGTCGCCGGCGAGGGTGTCAGTGCTCGCGGCCAGCAGCCGCGCTTCCGGGTAGATCTGCAACCATTCGCGGGTGAACTGCTCGAGCATGTGGTTGGGGACGACGACCCCGACCTTGCCGGCCATGCCGAGGCGGCGTAGCTCCATCGCGCCGGCGATCATTTCGGCGGTCTTGCCGGCCCCGACTTCGTGGAACAGGCCGACGGCCGGTTCGTTGAGGATGCGGGCGACCGCGGCTTTTTGGTGGGGGCGGAGGGAGAAGGTGGCCGTCATGCCGGGGAAAGTGAGGGAGTCGCCTTCGGCGGAGTAGTCGCGCAGCACGATGCTGTTGAAGCGGCGGTTGTACTCGTCGGCCAGGTGTCGGGCGCGATCGGGGTCTTCCCAGATCCATTCTTCGAACCGCTCGGCGATCAGGTCGGCCTTCTCCTGCATCGCCGCGGATTCGGTGGGGTTGACGACCCGCCGAATGGTGTCGCCTTCTTCGATCTCGTCGATGACCCGCATCTCGTCTTGGCGGAGCATCCGCTCGAAGATCTCGTGGGCGCTGCGGCGCGCGGTGCCCCATTCGCTGGTGGCCAGGACGGTGCGGCGCATGCCGCCGCGCACCTTCCAGTCGGTGGGCAGCGGGCAGGAGACGGTGACCGTGTCGTCGCGGACCAGTTCTCGGAGGAACTGCTGGTGCACGGCGGGGCTGATCCACACGGCGCCGGCTTTCGCGGCGATATCTTCGGGGGTCAGCGGGGTCGGCAGCGCGTCGCGCAGCGCGTCGAGGTTGACCCGGTACTTCGGGTTCACCTCGGCCGCGATCTGGGCGGCGTCGATCTTGCCGGCGATGCTGCCGGAGAGGTAGGCGGCGGCGGGGATGAGTTCCCCCGTCTCGGGGTCGTCGTAGACGAGGGTTCCGAGCCGTTCACGGGTGGAGGTGGTGGTGTCTCCGAGGAGGCCGGCCATGTAGTCCAGGTTGGCGCTCCCCCGCTGGTTCAGGGACAGCTGCAGTGCTTCTGCGGGGGTGTCTGCGCCGAGTCGTTCTGGGCGCGGCAGCACGACGCGTTGGTGCAGGATCGCTGCGGGTTCGGCGTGTTGGGTGTCGTCGTCGAACACCTCGAGGGCGAACACGAGGGGCCCGAATGGGTCGTCGCGGAGTAGTCGTGCAGCTGTGGGGACGCGGCGGGCGAGGATCGGTTCTCCGTGCTCATCGACGCGGCCGGTGGCGGTGGGCGTGTAGCGGTTGAGCGCCCCGTAGGTGGCGACGTGGCGGCGCCACGCGCGGTGGAGCTGTTCGCGGGTGTGACGGATCCGGTCGGTGTCGTCGAGCTGCGCGCGTTCGGCGGCGAGCTGCTCGGTGGCGAGGTCTCGCAGCTGCAGCATGGAGCGCAGCTCGTTCGCGGCCGATTTGGGGACCGCGAGTGGTTCCCGGCCGGCGCGTGTGCTGACAGCGAAGGTGCCGTCGGGCTGCGCGTGGATGCTGCCGTCCCAGGCGTCGCGTTCGACACTGTCCACGGCGGTGGGCGCCGGGTAGGTGCGGGGTGTCATGGTGAGGCCGCGGTGACGGGCGTCGTCGACGACGTCGTTGAGCCGGAGGGTCAGCTGCGTTGCGATGTCGGCAAGGTCTGGTGCGACGACGCTGAGCGTCTCCGACCCGTACATGCCGTTGCCGACATGCAGGGTTCCGAGGATGTTCTGGGGTCGCAGGTCGAAGTAGCTGTTGATCTTCACCGTGGCGTTATCGACGGTGCGGGCGCTGACGCCTTCCCAGGTGAGGTCGGCCGGTGGTTGCCCAGGTTCGCAGCGTCGGAGGATGAGGAGGTCGGTGACCGCTTCGGTGCCGGCGGTGCGGCGGTGGGCGCCGGAGGGCAGACGGATCGCGCCGACCAGGTCGGCGTATTGGTTCATCTCGCGTCGAGCTGCCGGGTTGGCGGCGTCGAGGGTGAACCGGCTGGTGAGGACGGCGACGATCCCGCCGGGGCGGGTGAGGCGGAGGGATTTGAGGATGAAGTGGTTGTGCAGCGCGTGCCGGTTGGCGTTGTCGATGGGGTCGTGGAGGACGAGGTCGGCGAAGGGGACGTTGCCGATGGTCGCGTCGAAGGTGCCGGCGGGGATCCGTGTGTCGGCGAACGATTCGCTGCGCACGGTGGCGTCCGGGTACAACAGCCGGGAGATGCGGGCGGTGGTGTCGTCGAGCTCCACACCGGTGACGTGTGCGGTGGGGGGTGCTGCGCCGATGAAGGCGCCGTTCCCGCTGCCCGGTTCGAGGACGTTGCCGCCGGCGAATCCGAGCGCACCGAGCGTGGCCCAGATGCTCTGCACGTACGCGGGGTGCGTGTAGTGGGCGTTGAGGGTGGTGCGGCGCGCTTGGGTGTACTCGGCCTCGGTGAGCAACTCGCGTAGCGTGGCACGCTCGCTCTCCCAGTCGGTGCGGCTGGTGTCGAAGACCTCGGTCACGGCGCCCCACCCGGACCATCGTGCGAGGATCTGCTGTTCGGCGGCATCGGCGGCGCGTTCGCTGTCCTCCACCTCGCGCAGCACGCGGATCGCGGCGATGTTCGCGAGGTAGCGGGACCGTGCGCCGGAGGGCGCTGCCGGTTCGCGTCCGGGGGTGTAGCGAGTTAGCGGCTGCTGTCGCGCCGCCACCTGTCCTGGACGCTCTGGGTCCACGCCGTCCAGGCCGGCGGGGTTTGTAGGTGATCCCACGGGGAGGCTGCTTCCACCAGCTGGGTGAGCAGGTCCTCGGTGACCAGGAACCGCGCCGCGGCCTGTTGCGGGGTCGCGATCGCTTGCTCGTCGAGCCCCTCCAGTTCGCTCTTGCGCGCCCACACCCACGCCAGGAGGGCGTCCAGGGTGTCCGGGGTGGTGTCCTCCCACTCCGAGAAGGTCAGTTCCGGGGTCGCGTACATCGGCGATTCCGCGATCGCGATCTCCTCGGCCTGTCTCGTGGCTGCTTTCACCCGTGCCACCTTGTCCAGGTACGCCTCGCCCGGCAGGTCCGGGCCGGCCAGCGTCGGGGTCAGCGCCGCGATCGCGGTCGCGATCTCCTCCCCCATCTGGGTGAAGTACTCTTCCGGGTTGGTCAGCGCCGCGTACGCCTGGGGTCGATGGTGCTGCCAGTGTTCCTTGGCTCGCGTGCCGTACTGGTTCATCCGCTTCCCAACTTGTCCGAGTGCCCAGTAGATCAGCAAACCCAGCCAGAGGTGGGGTCGGTGCAGCAGTGGCGTCGTCGCTGCGCGCATCCCGCTCCCCCGTTCCTGCCGTGGCGTCGGAGATGTCCGCGTCCGAGGTGCCCCACAGGTCGAACTCGAGCTGTGTTGCGGGGACGTGGTTGCGTCTGCGTCGTCCGGCCATCTCTCCCACCTGGTGTCTGCTGGGTTGCGGGCACTGTATCAGGCAGGTGAATACTTAATATATTCGCTCTGGTGGTGGGCGTTGTCAACGCGTAGCGGGTCAGTCGAGGGTAGGCCCCGTGGTCGTTGGTGCCGGTGCCGGCGGCTGCGGGTCGGCGGTGGGCGTGGGGGTTTGCGCGGCGGTGATCTCGGCTTGGAGTGCGGTGAGGCGCTCGGTCAGTCGCGCGGCGGCCTCTGAGCCTTGTGGGAGGTTCATGGAGGGTACGACATCGCGGAGGGCGATGGTGTGCAGCTCGTCGAGGACCGGGGCGGTGGCGGTGTTGAACTGGTGGGAGGCGCGGGCGTACAGGGTGAAGGCGCGCAGCTCGGCGAGCCATGCGGCGGCGGCGCGGTTGGTGATCGGCGTCGACCGGCCCTCGTCGAGGGCGTCGGTGGCCTTATCGGGCTCGTAGTCGTCGATCTCGGCACGGTAGAGGGTTCCGGCGCGGTTGATTACTGCGACGGCGTCTATGGGGCCTTCAGGGGTGATTTGCGTGAGGATCTCGCGGGTTCCCTGCCACCCGCGTTCGTGGGCGGCTAGCGTCGTCCATCGGGGGTCTCGTGAGGCTTGGTGGCTGGCGAAGTATCGGCCGGCGGCGGAGAGCAGGCTGTCCATTCGTGGTGTTGCGAGGGCGACGAGCTCGGTGGAGAAGCCGGCTCGGCGATACTGCGCGGCGGTGTCGAGCGTGACCTGTGGGGTGTGGAAGGTGCCTTCCAGCAGGAGCGATCTGCGGGTGTCGCGGGCGTGTTCGATCGCCATTCGGACCCAGACGGCGGTTGCTTGGGCGAGTGTGGGGCCGGCGGTGAGTGGTCCCGCCTCCATGAGCTGCTCGTAGTGCGGGTGGAATGCTCTAAGGTCGTCGCCGGAGAGCGGGATGATTCCGGGGCGCTCCTTGATGAGCCGCGGGGTGGCGTTTGACTTGCCTGACCCTGGCTGCCCGCCGACCAGGACGATGGTGGGGCGGGTGGCGATGGGTTGGTTGTCGGGGAAGTAGTACGGGCGAATGTCTTCGTCGAAGATCCGCTGCAGCTCGGCGGCGGACAGTTCGGGTGGGGTGCTCACTGCTCCCCCGGCGTGAGCTCCGTGAGGCGTTGCTCGAGCTGGGCGGTGAAGGCGAGGATGCGGTCTCGGTCGTGGCCGTCGACGGCGAGATATCCCTCTCGCCAGAGGCTCATCTCGTCGCGCAGCTGCTGCTGGTCGTGGGAGTCAGGAAGGCGGCGTAGCTGCTGCAGCAGGCGCGCGTTGAGCGCGGTGAGGCGCTCTTGCATCGTGTCGTAGGCGACGATGTCGTTCACTCTCCACCCGACCACAGCACCCCCTTGCTTGGTACCTATGTTAGTCGCCGGCGCTGGGGCTTCCGGGTTGTGTCAGCGTCGCGTGCTGGCGATGCGCTCAATGTGGTCGGGTCTCAGATCGCACCAGTGGTCTTGGTCGTCGACGACCACGACGGGCGCCGTGCTGTAGCCGAGATCCTCGGTTACGTAGAGGTACGCATCGGGGTGCTCGTTGATGTTCACTTCCCGGTACGGGATGTTCTTCGCCTCGAGCATGATCTTCGTCATCCGGCATTTCCCGCAGCTGGGCCCGGTTGTGTAGACCGTGAGGATGAGCTCCTCGTTCATGGCTTCTCCTCCCTCCCCCACTTCGTTCTTTTGCCGTGGAGGCGACTGTTGTCGCCGTCAGGGAGTGCGGCTCGCAGTGCCAGTGACCGTGGAATAGCGGACGAGCGCAGCGACGGAGCATATGCCGCGAAAGCACTTGCGCGCAGGGCCGCCGACCGCATGATGCCGTAGGCTCCACGGCATAGATCAATGCTTTCAGAGTGATATCGCAATGACATCGTGGGTGCCGCGCACTGTCAGCTGCGTTCTGCGCGCAGGGCTTCGAGCCCGAGCCGCATCGCCTTGAGGGCGATCTTGTGCTGTGAGCGGTCCTCTAGCGCGGCGATCTCCGCCAGCTCTTGGGGCATGTCAGGCGCGTTCCAGCGCAACAGGAATGTCCGCGGTACCCCCGATGGCCATCCGGTCTGCTCGGAGCTGGCCGTCGGCAGCGCGCAGCTCGGCCTCCTGCGCGTCCGGGTTCTGCTCGCGCTTGGAGACTCGGGCGTAGCCGACTTCGTGTGCCATGCCGAAAACGGTACTGCCGATGTTCCGGCGCGTTTCGGTTTCGGCAGAGGGTTTCGGCGGATCATTCTTCGGCGTGTGGTGCACCTGGTCGTCGACGTCGACGAGGGTGCCGAAAACGATCGTTATCGGTCGCCGTGGATGCAGCCTGCGGAGCCGAACTCTGCCATCGCTGCAATCGGAGGTCTAGAACGTTGCGCATCGTCGGTGTGCTGAGGATTCCTCAGCTAACCCAAGTGCCACTGCGCAGAAGCGGGGATGGTACTAGACATCCTCAAAGCCCGACCACTAGCCTTACTCCATTCCTGCAAAGGAGCGACCATGCTTAACCGCAACGCAACCTCTATCGTCACCTCCGCGATGATTGCTGTCGGAGTCCTCATCGGTGCTCCAGCCCAGGCCGCTGACATCCCGGACACACCGCCCGCCGCAACCTCGCCGGACCGAGTCATCTACGTCGATGGACCTGCTCCCGCGTTTCAGAATGACGGCGCCAAGACGGCGTCAGCTGAGTTCGCAGTTGTCCCTGCGTCGGGCGAGACCATCCGCGTCGTCTACACTGACGCCGTTGCAGACATTAGTGCCGCAGGGGCGTGTACTGAATCAACAACCGTATATACGCCGTACAAGCCGTCGTCGACTACCGCCCGAGTCAATGTGGCGTTCAGCATCTCCACGGGGTGCAGCTCGGGTAAGACCGGATACGCGATCCTGTACGCGGTGACCGCTGCTGCGAATAACTCGTCGTTCATATCGAACAGCGGCTACACGACCAGCTTCTCAACCACATACACATGCAATAACACCCGCTCCAGGATTTGGAAGGGATT
>JBDIAG010000228.1:0-6840 GCA_039812305.1 Actinomycetales bacterium
GATGCCGCTGGCAGCGGCCGGCCTGGCTGGACGAGGCGGAACGGGTCTGGGACGCACCCGCGGTGTCCCAGCGCCGGTCCGGATTGATCCCGATCTGGCGACGACCGTGGATGGCCATCGGCAGCGACACCTACTCCGGCGACCTGCTCTCGAGGCTGGGAATCGACAATGTCCTGGCGGACAGTCCCGAGCGGTATCCCCGTTTCGATCCGGCGGACTTCCAGAGCGGGCCCGAGCTGCTGGTGCTACCGGACGAGCCGTATCGGTTCACCGAGCACGACGGGCCGGAGGTGTTCCCGGACATCCCGTACGCGCTGATCAGCGGCCGCCTGATGAGCTGGTACGGACCCGCCATGGTCGAGGCGCCGGCGGAGCTCGGTCGGGTGCTGGGGCAGGCGGGATAGATCGATCCGCCGGTCAGAGCCGCGTGACCGACAGCCTCGTCGCGATGGTGTGGTCGGCGTCCGGCGGGAGCATGATGGCGCCGTCCAGGACGTTGGCGGTCTCGACGCAGACGAAGCTCGGCCACTCTTCGCCCACGTCGGCCAGGGCCGGGCCCTTGACGTCCCAGGGATTCCACACCACGGTGCTGGAGGAGGCTCTCTTGGCCACGGTCAGCTGACGGCCGAGCACCGGGTCGAGCACGACGACGTCGCTGCCCGAGCTGTAGACCCGGTCGGTCTCCTCGAACAGCGTGACGTCGCCCTGCTGGATGCGGAGCTCGCCCTCGGCCACCTTGTCGACGTAGCTGGCGGCGTCCAGACCGAACAGCCGGACCTGCCGCACGTCGCCGACCCGCAGGTAGGTGTGCAGGGCCTCTTCGAGATCCAGGCCGTCGGCTCCGGACGTCGTGGTCAGGCTGACCTTGAGCACGGTGCCGAAGCTGACCTCGAGCGTGAGCGACGCGTCGTCGGGCCAGCCCTTCCCGGCCGGCACGTCCACCAGGTCCTCGGCGGTCAGCTCCAGCCTGAGGACGGTGACCGTCTCCGAGCCGGCGCCGGTCTGCTCCGCGGTGACCAGTCGCCAGAGCGCGTTGCGGTAGAAGCCGTGCGCCGGCTTGCGGTCGAGGCTGCGGCCCGGGCCGAACCACGGCCCGCACAGGGGAATGCCGGCGTGCATCGAGACCCCGGGCCGGTAGACCAGATCCTCGCCGGCGAACAGCACCGGCGTCTCCCCGGTCGGCTGCCAGCGCGTGACAATGCCCCCGAAAGGCACCAGTTCGGCTGTGCAGGAGTCGGTCTCCACGTTCAGTACGTCGAGCTCGTCACGCCGGACGAGAGTGACACCCGGCGGGAGTTCGATGCTCACGCGTGCTACCTCCTGTGATCGCGATCGGACGCGCGCGCCCGATCTTGACTTCGCTGTCAGTCGCCGACTTCGCCGTCAGTCGCCCCAGACCTTCCGGCGGCCGTTCGTGCCGGGTACCTCGGGGACCTCGGTCGCCGCCCACCGCCGCCGCCAGGACGAGGCCTCCGGGCCGGACATCTTGGGCGTCCGTCCGTCGGCGGCGCGTCGCTGGGCCGCCCACCAGGTGCTGCTGTCCTCGTCCGTCAGCTGGGCCACCGCGGCCTCGACCCGCGGGCCGAAGTCACGGACCGTCTCACCCGGCGCGGCCACGACCGGCTCGCCGTAGCGGACGGTCACCGGACGACGCCCGGGCACCGGCCAGTTGCGGCCGCGCGGCATCGCCGCGAAGGAGCCCCGGATCGAGACCGGGACCACCGGCACCCCGGCATGGAAGGCGATGAACGCGGGCGCCAGCTTGAACGGACGGGCCCAGCCGTCCATCGAGCGGGTGCCCTCGGGGAAGATCAGGATGTTCCAGCCGTCCGCGAGCAGATCGGCCGGCTTCGCCGACAACGTGGACGCCCGCCGCTCGATCGGGAAGACGTTGAAGATCAGGCAGGACGCGGTGGCCCGCCACCAGGTGTCGAAGAAGTAGTCGGCCGCCGCCGCGACCGCGGTACGCCGCCGGATCCGCTCCGGGACGGTGCACAGGATCAGCGGAGTATCCAGGTGGGACGTGTGGTTCGCCACGAAGACGACCGGGCCGGTGAGGGAGTCGAGCACGTCGAGGCCGTTGACCCGCACCTGGACGCTGCGCCGCAGAGCCGGCTCCAATGCGCCCTTCTGCAACACCTCCCGGATCGCCCGGGCCGGCATCGTGCGCGACCAGGAGCTCGGGAAGAGCTTGTCCTCCCGGGCCGGCGTCCACGGCTCGGCCGAGCGCGGCACCAGCGGGCGACGACCCCAACGCCAGCCTCGGGCGGCCAGCGCCAGATCGTCCCGCAGACCGGTCGTGAGCTCGCGGGCGACCTTGCGGGTGTGGCCGAAGAGCTCGGTGTTGTCAGTCATGCTTTGACATCGGCGAGCAGGTGCGGAGGATTGCGCAGATACGTGATCGAGGGGTCGCGCCCGACGGTCGAGGAGGCCATCTCGAGGGCGTCCCGCAGGGACGAGGCGGCCCGGAAGCCCATCCGCTCCACCGACTTCCGGTTGGCGCCCACCCAGATCACGTCGTCGACGTGGTCGAGGGCGTGCGCGATCCAGTACCACATGTAGAACGGGTGCACGCCGTGATAGGCGTGCGAGGTCCGGTACTGGTGGATGTACCAGGGGTCGGTGGCGTACTGCGTCTCGAACTTCGCCTCCACCACCGCCGGATCGGTGGAGACGGTCAGCACCTCTTCGAAGAAGTCGACGTAGGATGGGTGGTGCAGCTGATTGAACTCCCACGGAACGGGGTGGTAGAGAATCACCGCCCCACCCCGGCGCACCACCGGCGCCCCGACGTAGGACTTGAAGTAGTACCCGAGACCCATGCAGGCGGCCAAGATCGGGTTCACGATCGAGTTCACGTTGTACGGGCAGACGTAGGGCACGCCCAGAACCAGCACGTCGGACTGGCCCTGAACCTCGACCAGCTGCTGTTTGTGCACGGCGGCAACGGTTTTCGTGTGCACCGCTTCGGTCTCGCCGGCATGCACGCCGGTCAGGCCGTACGGCGCCCGCCACGACGCGTAGATATTGTGAGTCAGACCGGATGGAGCGACGGCGAGTCCGCGTCGGGCAGCCAGCATGGCGGCCTGGTCGCGAACGCTCCATTCCCATTCCCGCTTGTTGAAGAAGCCCAGCGGACCGTCGAAGACGTCGTTGTTGACCGTGGTCTCGACGGTGAAGATCTTCAGGTGCTCACGCAGCACGCGACCCATTCGCCAGGCCGAATGGTGCATCGCCGAACGGGTGTGATCCATGAAGGAGCGGGAGTGCACCATCGTGTGGCTGTTGTGATGGTGCTTGAGGCTCTTGTACGAGGCCAGACCGATCGGCACCGACTTGTGCCCGCCGTCCATCGCGACGAGGTTGATGTTGGCGTACACCAGCAGGTCCGACTCGGCGGCGCGGCGATTGATCTCGACGTCCTCGCCGTGCTCGGTGACCCCGACGTGCAGCAGATTGTCGGCGTCCTCGGCGTCGTGGTTGTAGAGGTCGCCGGTCGGGTAGAACGAGCGGAAGACCCGCTCGCCGACGATGTCGCGGATCTCGTCCTCGGTCATCCGGCGGTGCAGGGCGTTCGCGGCGATGATCTGCACGTCGTCCACCCCGGCGGCGGCAGCCAGCCGGAGCACCTCTTCGATGATGATCTGGCGCAGATCCGGCTTGCGCATCGGCGGCAGCGTCAACGACACGTCGTCGAACGCGATCGTCAGTCGCATCCCGGCGAACAGCAGCTCCCGCAACGGTTCACTGCCCTCGGGGTGCTCGAGTGCATTGCGCACCGCTCCGCGGACGTCGCGGATGCCCGGCAGGGACTCGGGCGGATAGACCACCCGGGTGCCCAGCGGGAACCGCTCCATCCGGAACCCCTCGCCCTCGTGGACGACGAGCGGTGGGGTGCGATCGTCCACTTCGAGGACGAAGCCCGGCCGGCTCATGGGTATCTCCTCCCGCGCGCCGGGCGCGCATCGAAACAGACCTTCACTCCGCCCAGGCTACCTACGCTGTGGGCGTGGTCGAGGGCCTCTCGCCAACGCTGCAGCGGATAGCGGCCGGAGACCAGGCCATCCAAAGGTGCCGCCGCGGCCAGCCGCAGGGCGGTCGGGAACGCCTCCCCGGAGGAGGCGTAGGTGCCGGCCAGCTCCAGCTCGCGGAACCAGGCGGGGGACAGGTCGACCCCGGGGCCCGGCATGCCGGAGAGCACCACCCGGCCACCGGCCCTGGTGCAGCGCATCGCCAGATCGAGCGACGCGGCCGAGCCGACGCAGTCGACCGCCACGTCCACGCCGCCGAGCAGCATGTCCGGCTCCTGGTACACCTGGGTCGAGATGGCGCCCGGGCCGGCGCGCAGGGTCAGGCCGCTGACCCGGTGGGCGCCGGTGGCCCTGCGGACGGCGCGCATCGTCTCGTCCGGATTGATGAGATCGGTGGCGCCGAACGCCTTGGCCAGCTCCCGCTGGCGAGAATGCTTGGCCACCACCATGATCCGGCCGGCCCTGGTCAGCTCGCGCAGAGCCAGGACGGCGAACAGGCCGACCGCTCCGGCTCCGCTCACCAGCACCGTGCCGCCGTCGGGCACCTGGGCCCGCTCGGCCAGCCGCACGGCGCAGGCCAGCGGTTCGACCAGGACGGCGCGCTCGTCGTCCAGCTCGTCCGGCACCGCGTGCAGCTGCGAGCGGTGGACGCTCATCACCTGTCCCCAGCCGCCGCCGGTCCCGGTGCAGAAGCCGGTCTGCAGAGCGGGGGGCAGATGTCCCACGGTGATCCGGTCGCACAGGTTCGTCCGCCCCGCCGCGCAGTTGGCGCACAGGTCGACCCCGCGTGCCTCGCAGGCCAGCACGGAGTCCATCACCACCCGGGTGCCGGCGGGCAGGTCCTCGCAGTCGTCCAGCAGGTCTCCGACGATCTCGTGGCCGGGCACGGCCGGCAGCGAGACGAGGGAGGAGAAGTACAGGCTGGTGGAGCCGGTGAGCATGCCCAGATCGGAGCCGCAGATCCCGGAGAGCCGGGGACGCACCCGGGCCCAGCCCGGACGATCGATGCGTGGCTCGTCCAGCTGCACCAGGCGCAGCGGCACCATCGGGCCGATCCGCAGCCCCGGCATGGTCGTCCGCAGGACGCTGCTCGCCGCGGTGAGGGCGCGCCCGGCCGCGTACTTCGCCGGCGACTGGTACATCTGCAGAGCAAGCATCACGACGGCAACCTCCATCGCGAGGTGGGTCGCTGGGTCGTCCAGTCCTCGATCGGCCAGGCGGCGGCGCGGGCCGCCCGCAGCAGCGCGACATCGGGACTGACCGCGGTCGGCCGGCCCACCGCACGCAGCACCGGCAGGTCGGAGTGGGAGTCGCCGTAGGCGTAGCACTGGGCGAGGTCGGCCCCGTTGCGGCGGGCGTAGCCGGCCAGCCACGCGGCGCGAGCCTCGCCGACCAGCGGTGGATTGGTGAGGAAGCCGTTCGCCCGCGGGGTGCCGTCCGCGCCCGGACCGGTCTCCAGGTCGGCGGCCACGATGACGTCGAAGAGCGGCTGCAGCGGCCGGGTCAGGGCCGCCACCGAGCCGGTGATGAGGATGGTGCGGTGGCCGGCGTCGCGGTGCTGGCGGACGCGACGGATCGCGGCCGCCGACAGCCTCTCGCTGAGGTGCGGGGCGACGGCGGAGTCGACGAACTCGTCCAGCGCCGCCAGGTCGGCGCCCTCGAACCGGCGGTACACCGCGCGGAGGAAGGCGCCCCGGTCGCGCCGGTCCGCCGACACCCAGGTGGGGACGTCCCGGGCGAGCTTGGCCAGCTCGGCCACCCGCTCGCGTCGGGAGAGCTCCGGCATCCGCAGCCACATCAGCGTCTCGATGACGTTGCTCGGCAACAGGGTGCCGTCCATGTCGAAGACCGCCAGCACCGGCGGATCGTCCGGGCCGACCTTCGGCAGATTCCGCTTGGTGGTGCCGTGCGAGGCCGCCCGGCGCCGGCGGATCTCGTCCAGCCGGCGTACCGGCGCGGTCACCGACGGACAGTGGATGTCGCGCAGGTAGAGCGTCCAGTCGATCACGCCGGAGTCGAAACCGAAACCGGCGGAACCGTTCTCCTGCTCGGCCAGGTCCGCCGGGTCGAGCGCGAGGTGCAGCGCGAGCGTCTCGTCGTCGGAGAACCGCAGCTCGACCTGGGCGTAGGAGCGGTAGAGATCCATGTGCTTGCGCAGGAACTCCAGCCGGTCCTTCTGCCGGTCGAGGTCGCGGGAGAGCTGACGTACCCGCGCCGAGCGCGGCGCCAGGTCGAGCACCCGGTCGGCGAGGCGGTGCGCCTTCTCCCCGCGCACCAGGGCGTTCTCGACCACCTGCGAGCCGGGGAAGCCCCAGATCGGCAGCCGCACGGCGCCGCGGTCGCCCATGTCGAACGGGTGCAGCGAGAAGTACTCGCGGACCAGGAGATACAGCTTGCGGAAGGTCAGCGGATTCCGGAACCCGGACGAGACATGCAGGTAGCGAGGCTGTTTCGGCTCGGGCGGGGTCGCACACGCGGCGATGATCGCGTTGATGACGAAGTCCACCGGGATGATGTCGACGACGCTGTCCGCGGCGGCGGGGAAGTCCGGCAGCTCGCCGCGGCCGTAGGCCATGATGATCGGCTCGGCCATCTTGTAGCCCTCGATCCACCCCGGATAGGGGCAGGTCAGGGCCGACTCGATGATCGACGGGCGCAGGATCGTCGTCCGCACCCCGTCCGCGGCCATCTCCTCGACGCAGCGCTCGCCCATCGACTTGGTGAAGGTGTAGACGTCGGTCCAGCCGAGGCTGCGGGCGCGCTCGCCGCCGGCCGCCTTCTGCTGATCGGTCACCCACTGCCGGCGACG
>JBDIAG010000229.1:0-6838 GCA_039812305.1 Actinomycetales bacterium
TCGTCAGGCTGTCGCCGCTGCCGAGGCTGCGCCCGGTATCGGCCTCGGGCAGGCGTCCGACTCGGGGTCTCCGGGCCGTTTGCCTGGCGGCCTGCGAACGTGGCCTGCCGGGCACCGGGCCGTGTCCGGCGGGCGGCTCGACCGGGGGTCCACCTGGCAGGATGGAGTGGTGGATCTCGTCGCGACCGACCTGGACGGGACGATCGTGCACGCGGACGGTTCGGTCAGCCCTCGCACGATCGCCAGTCTCCGGGCCTGCGAGGAGGCGGGCATCCCGGTCGTCATCGTGACCGGCCGGCCACCGCGCTGGCTGCCGGCGGCGGTGACCGCCACCGGGGTGCGTGGTCTCGCGGTCTGCGCCAACGGCGCCGTCGTCTACGACGGCGGAGAGGGCCGAGTGCGGGAGTACTGGTCCATCACCCCCGAGGACGTGCTGGCCACGGTCGGCAGGCTGCGCGCGGTGCTGCCGGACGTCACGGTCGCCCTGGAGACCACCGTCGGCTACCTGCGCGAGCCGGGATACACCTCGACCTGGGCGGATGCGGACCGTGAACCGCGAGCCCCGCTGGAGCAGTTGCTCGAACGACCGGCGGCGTCGTCCATCATCAAGATCCTGATCCGGGCCGGCCACGGCGGCGACCAGCTCTGGCGGGCCGCCCGCGAGCACGTGCCCGACCTCGTGGAGCCGACCCATTCCAACTCCCATGACAACCTGCTCGAGCTCGGGCCGGCCGGCGGCGGCAAGGCCGTGACCCTGGCCCGGCTGGTCGAGCGCCGCGGGATCGCCGTCGAGCGCGTGATCGCCTTCGGCGACCAGCCCAACGACATCGCGATGCTGCGCTGGGCCGGGGTGGGTGTGGCGATGGCGGACGGCCATCCGGACGCGATCGCGGCCGCCGACGAGGTGGCCCCGCCCCTGGCCGAGGACGGAGTGGCGCAGGTGCTGGAGGCTCGGCTCCGGATGGCGGGACGCGCCGTCAGCTGACGACCCCGGCCCGGCGGCTCACCGTCCCGGCTCGGCCGGCTGACCATCTCGGCCCGGCCAGCTGACCATCCCGGTCCGGCCAGCCAACCACCCCGGCTCCGGCCAGCTGACCATCCCGGTCCGGCCGGCCAACCACCCCGACCCGGCCCAGCCAACCATCCCGGCTAACCCGTCCCAGCTCCGGCCGGCTGACCGTCAACCCCGCCGGTCGTAGCGAGGTACCCAGTGCTGCAGCGTGTTTCCGGTGTAGATCTGGCGCGGCCGGTAGATCCGGCCATTGGGGTCGTCGTGCACTTCCTTCCAGTTGGCGATCCAGCCCGGCATGCGTCCGATCGCGAACATCACCGTGAACATGTTGAGCGGAATGCCGACGGCCCGCAGAATCACGCCGGAGTAGAAATCCACGTTCGGATAGAGCCGGCGCTCGATGAAGTAGTCGTCTTCGAGCGCGACGGCCTCCAGCTCCAGTGCGATGTGCAGCAGTGGATCGGTCACGTTCATCTCGGTCAGCATCCGGTCGGCGGCGTCTTTGAGAATCCGTGCGCGCGGATCGAAATTGCGATAGACGCGGTGGCCGAAGCCCATCAGCTTGATGCCGTCCTCGCGGTTCTTCACCTTGGTGACGTATTCGCGCACCGAGATCCCCGATTCCCGGATCTGCTCCAGCATCTCGACGACGGCGACATTCGCGCCGCCGTGCAGACGGCCCCACAGCGCGTTCACCCCGGCCGAGCAGCTGGCGTGCATGTTGGCCCGGGCCGAGGCGACCATCCGGACGGTCGAGGTCGAGCAGTTCTGCTCGTGATCGGCGTGCAGGATGAGGAACAGATTCAGCGCCTTCGCCACCTCCCGGCTGGGAAGGTGCTCGCGGTAGGGCAGGCTGAACATCATGTGCAGGAAGTTCTCGACGTACTTCAGGTCGTGCCGCGGCCACACCAGGGGTTCGCCGACCGCCGCCTTGTGACTGGCCGCGGCGATCGTGCGGACCTTGGAGATCAGCCCCGCGGCCGCGCGCTCGACGTCGATGTCGTCCACCATGGCCACCTGCGGCTCGTAGGCCTGGACGGCGTTGATCATCGCCGACAGGGTCGCCATCGGGTGCGAACGGAAGGCCAGCGAGTCGAAGTGCGAGCGCATCGCCACGTGCAGCGCGGAGGACTCGACCAGCAGGTCGCGAAACCGGGCTCGGTCCACCGGCGTGGGCAGCCGGCCGAAGATGATCAGCCAGGCGGTCTCGACGAAGGAGCAGTTCGCGGCGATCTCCTCGATCGGGATGCCCCGATACCGCAGGATCCCCTGCTCCCCGTCGATGTAGGTGATCGAGGACGTGCACGATCCGGTGTTGCCGTAGCCGTCGTCGAGGGTGATGTAGCCGGTCTGGGCGCGCAGTTTGCTGATGTCCACCGCGAGTTCGTGTTCGGTGCCCTCCACGATGGGGAGTTCGTACACGGCGCCGTCGAGTTCGAGCCTGGCCAGTCGCGTCATGGCACTAGTATCCCGCGCCGGAAATTCGAGCGATGATTCCGCCCGCCACACACGCCCGCGGCGTTGCCCTCCTCACCCAGAGCTCCGCTCTGGGCTTCGTCGTCCACGCATGCGATCGCACGCGCGGACGAACGGAATTATTCGCCGAATGTCCGGTACGCGACACCAGTGTCGCGCGGGCGAGGAGCACCGGCACCCCGCGGCCGGCATCTCCTCCGGCTGTCACGCCCCGTCACGGCCCGGGAAACGCGATGGCAGCAGCACCACCGACGGCCCGAGCCGTCAGCGATGCTGCTGCCAACGATGGTTCGTTCAGTTGGCCTTGACGACCTGGAACGGCATCGTGTCGGGGTCGAGGTTGGGGTTGCTGTCCTGGCCCTCGACCAGGGCGCGAGCCTCTTCCTCGCTCGCCACGGTCGGGAACGAGCCCAGCAGCGGGCGACCCGCGGACTCCCGCATCGGGATCAGGGCGAGCAGCGCGATGACGGCGAAGAACGTGATGTAGAACGCCGGCATGTAGGTGTTGCCCGTGTAGTCGATGAGGGCCTGGCTGATCAGCGCCGTCGTGCCACCGAAGGCCGACACGGCGATGTTGAAGGTCAGCCCCATCGCGCCGAACCGGGACGCGGTCGGGAACAGGGCCGGCAGCGCCGAGGCACCCAGGGCCAGCGACAACGAACACGGGATGGCCACCATGATCAGGGCGATGATCACGTGCGCGGTGGTGCCCATCTGCATGACCCAGAAGGACGGGATGACCATGATGATCGTCAGGATGAACGAGTACGCGTAGACCCGCTTCCGGCCGACCCGGTCGGACCACTTGCCGATGAACGGCAGCGCGATCGAGATGCCGATCAGGATCGGCACGGTAGCCATCGCGGCGGCCACGTTGGACAGGCCGAGCTCCAGCTCCAGGTACGTCGGCATGTAGCTGGTCAACGCGTAGGAGATGGTCATCGACGCCGCCACGATCGCGATGCCGATGAGGATCTCACGCCAGAACAGGCGGACGATGCCACCCAGGCCGTGACGGGCGAACGGGTCGGTGGGGTCGTAGGTGGTCTCCTCCTCCGATGCCTCGGCCTCGAAGGACGGGGTCTCCGGGATCTTCATCCGGAAGTAGATCGCGACCGCGCCCAGCGGGATGGCGAGCAGGAACGGGATCCGCCAGCCCCAGTGGTTCATCACGTCGGTACCCAGGAGGGCGAAACACAGCGCCACGGTCGAAGCGCCGGCGGCGAAGCCCAGGTAGGAGCCGACGTCGAGGAAGCCGGAGTAGAAGCCGCGCCGGTTGTCCGGCGAGAACTCCGAGACGTACGTGGTGGCGCCGGCGTACTCGCCGCCGGTGGAAAAGCCCTGCATCATCTTCAGGGCGTAGAGCAGAACGATGATGAGCCAGACGTTGGCCTGCTCCGCCGTCGGCATCATACCGATCAGCGCGGTCGCCGTGGCCATGATGGCCATCGTGGCGAAGAGCACCTTCTGCCGGCCGATCTTGTCACCCAACGGGCCGAGGACCATACCGCCCAACGGCCGGACGAGGAAGGACACCGCAAACCCGAGCAAGGTGACCAGGAGGCCGACGTTGTCCGGGAGGGAGGCGAAGAACACGTGGTGCATCGTGACCGCGAGGTATCCGTAGATCCCGAAGTCGAACCACTCCATGAAGTTGCCGACAACCGCGCCTTTCAGCGCGGATCTCATCCCGGAGGGATGCACGACGATGACATCGCTTAGTTGCAAGCGAGGTTTTGCGGCGTTGTCAGTTGACATTGCGTTCCACTTTCGATGTTGGGGAAGGCGTCGACCACGAGCCAACGGCACGTGATCCGGGCGTTGCACTCCTTTTTGACACGTGAGAACTAGGATCGAAATATACTCACGCCGTGTTACGGCTGAGTCTCACGACTGCCTCACCGCCACCGGCTAGCAGAAGTTCTTAAACCTGTGTGAAGGTCGAGTGAAGTTCGGGTGACCACGCGCTGCACAGCCCGTCCGGAAACGGCCGCCACCGAGGCGGAGAGACCGGCCGCACAACGGTGTGGTGCGCGGCGAAACCGGAGACGCCGCGGAGCGACCGAGGGCGCGAACCTGACCGTCGAAGACTAAACCTTGAAGGTTTCGTATCGATTACATAACATGATATCGATTGCGTAACAGCGCTTCCAGATGTCACCGCGACCGAGCCGGTGGGCTTCGTAGTGACAGCACTCTGAATCGCACTCCAAGACGGATCGCAACGGATGTGAACTCTTTGGATCACTCTGTAGACAGGAGAGTGGCCCAGGACACATCTGAGAACAAGCAAGCGTTGTTGAACCAAATCGTGCAATAATCTTGCATGATTGACCGTCGGGTTCTCGTCCTTCGGACCGTCGCCGCCCGCGGCACCATCACCTCCGCCGCGGAAGCGTTGGGGTACACCCCATCGGCGGTGTCCCACCAGTTGCGCACGCTGGCTCGCGACCTGGGTGTCGACCTGCTGGAGCCCGAGGGCCGCGGCGTCCGGCTCACCGCGGCGGCGCGCATCCTTCTCGAGGGCGCCGAGGATCTGAACGCTCGCTGGGAGGAACTGCGGGCCGACCTGGCCTCGGCCGCGCCCCGTGGCGGCGAGACCCTCACCCTGTGCGCCTTCTCGACGGGGGCGGTGGCACTGCTGCCCGCCGCGGCGGCGAAGATCCGGCGGTCGGATCCACAGACGTCCGTCCGCATCATCGAGGCCACTCCGGAGGAGTGCTTCGACCTCCTCCTCACCGAACACGCCGACCTGGGCGTCGTCGTCGCGACGTCCTCCACCCCCGCGATGAACGACCCGCGTTTCGAGCAGCGCACACTTCTGGACGACCCCCTGGAGCTGCTGGTCCCGGCCGATCACCCGCTGGCCCGGCGCTCGTCGGTCTGCCTGAGCGAGGCCGCCGAGGATCAGTGGATCCTCGGCAAGGTCGGCGACCCCTGCCGGGATCTCGTGCAGAGCGACTGTCTCCATGCCGGTTTCACGCCGTTCGTGGCTCACGAGGTGTCGTCGTGGGAGACGGCCGCCGCCCTCGTCGGAGCCGGGCTGGGCGTCGCCCTGATTCCGCGCCTGACCAGGCTGGCGGCCGATCGCCGGTGCCGAAGGATCCCACTCAGCGGTCAGCCCGTGCCCGCGCGCCACATCCTCACCGCGGTGCGGCGGGGCCGGGGCGAGCAGCCCGCGATCGCGTCCGCCCTGAGCACTCTCCGGGCGATCGCCAGACTCAAGTCCACTGCGGCGGGACGGAACTCCGGCTCGGTGATCGAGCACCCGGCCAGCGTCCACGGCTATTTCCGGGCATCGTGAAGCTCGGCGGGGTACCGCCGCGCATAGAGCCTCGCAACGTTCTCGGTGAGGGGGCCCGGCACCGGCAGCGGTCTGCCGTCCAGGTGAGACAGCGGTACGACGCCGCGCAGCGAGTTGGTCAGGAATCCTTCGCGCACGCGCGTCAGGGCGTCCACGGGCAGTTCGACCTCGTCGATCGGCACGGCTCGACCACTCGAGGTGTCGTCGCGTGACCACTCGAGGAGTTGCTCCCGGCAGATGCCGGGGAGCGCACCGGTGCTCAGCGCCGGGGTGAGCAGCCGCTCGCCGTCCAGACTGACGAAGACGTTGCTGAGGCTACCCTCGCTGAGCCGGCCGCGAGTGTCGGCCAGGAGGGCCTCGTCGGCTCCCCCGGCCTGCGCCCATTCGAGGGCGAGCAGGCTGTCGGCGTAACAGGTCGCCTTGAGACCGGCCAGCGGCGACCGTTCGTTGCGCACCCACGGGACGACGACGGCGGACATCGCGCTGCGCGACGCCGGGGCCTCGACGGCGGTGACGATCAGCGTGGCCCGGCCCGCCTGGGTCGCCGACAACTGGATCCGCAATCGAGACACCGGCTCGTCCCATCGCTCGCCGGCCACCTCCGCCACGGCCGAGCGCACCGCGTCCGCGGCGGGGACCGGCAGGCCCAGTCGAGGTGCGGACCGGGCCAGCCGGGCCAGGTGCCGGGCCAGCGCGACCGGACGGCCGTTCTCGAGCCGGAGCGTCTCGAAGACTCCACGGCCGTAGGCGAATCCACCGTCGAGCACCCGGATGAGCGGCTCCTCCGGCGGCCGGAGGGAGCCGTCGACCCACACGGTCGGTGGGCGGCTCACGGCAGGCCCCGGCGACCGGGCGCGCGCCGGGGGCCGACCCACGCCCCCCGCCGGCGAATCACGCCGGACACCTGACGACGCAGGCCGGTCATCGGACGCCGCCGGCCAGGCCCACCAGACGGGCCGCCTTCAGTTCGGTCTCGGCCCACTCCGACTCCGGATCGGAGCCCCAGGTGATGCCGGCGCCGGTGCCGAACCGCAGCCGAGGCTCCG
>JBDIAG010000230.1:0-6828 GCA_039812305.1 Actinomycetales bacterium
AACGCCGGCATCAACAGAATGACCCCATTCGGCCGGGACGCCACGGCCTCCGTCCGAGCTCACATGGAAGTGAACTTCTTCGGCACCGTGGCGATCACCGAGGCCGCGTGGCCGTATCTCATCGAGAGCGGTGCGGGACGGGTCGTCAACACGGCGTCGCCGACGGTCTTCGGCTTCGAGAACCAGACCGCCTATGTCGCCTCGAAGGGGGCCGTGTTCACCTTCACGCGCACGTTGGCGATGGAGTCGCTGCAGCACGGCATCCGGGTCAACGCGATCGCCCCGACGGCCGCCACCAGAATGGCTCTGGAGGCCGACATCCCCGATTGGCTCAAGGAATCCATGGTGGAGAAGATGCCGCCGTCCCTGGTCTCGCCGGTGGTCGCCTATCTCGCGCACGAGGAATGCACGCTCAATGGCGAGACGCTCCTGACCCAGGCGGGTGTCACGCAACGGCTCTCCTTGGGAGCCAACGAGGGCTACTCCGATACGACGGCGACGCCCGAGGCGATCCAGGCGAACCTGGCCACGATCATGGACGTTTCCACCAATCATCCTGCTGGAGAGATCGGCTCCGAGGATGAGGGATCCGTACTGGATCTGTTGAGCTGACGGCCTCCGGCGGCCGGCCGGGGTCAGGCGTGCTTCGGGACGAGGAGCGCATGGGCGATCGCGACGATGCGGTCCTCTCGACCTTCCCGCACCGCACTCAACTCCGCACTCGTGAAGACCTGGCGCCGGCCGTTGCGGACGACCTGTCCGCGGGTGACGAACACCTCGGCCTGCGCCGCATTCAGGAAGTCGACGTCGAGGTGCGTGACCAACCCGAGCCCGTTGAAGGTCGCGCTGGCATACGCGCACGCGGTCTCCAGCAGACCGCCGATGAGGCCGGCGTGCAAGCCGTTGTCCGCATGCGCCGCCGCATCCTGCCAGGGCATGCGCAGTTCCGCCCGGCCGGCGGAGGCGGATATCAGCTCGATGCCGGCCCAGCGTTGGAATGGTCCGGAAACGTGATATCGATGGAGTTCGTCGAACGTCATTCCGCCGGACATTGCGTGCTCCCTTCGACGGGCGCTTCGCCCTTGACGACCGGCCCGAAAGGTAACATATATTATCCACGATGTGGCGTTCGCGAATGTCGTCCGGCTCAGAGGCGAACGCGTGCCGTCACTTTCGTCAGGCGCGTTCACGTGAGAATGCGTCCATCTCAGGATGGTCACGAGGCCATGGAGCGGGAGGACGGGCAGCGAAGTGAATGATCTCAACAGGACGAATATCGCCGGGCGCCATGCGTGGAAGCAGCCCGGTGCCTTCGAGGATGCACCCGGTGTCCATCGCATTCCGCTGCCCATCCAGGAGGTCGGGCTCGACGCGGTCAACGTGTACGCAATCCCGGACGGGGACCAGGTGGTTCTGATCGACGGAGGGCAGGCCATACCCGAGGCCGAGGATCTGCTGGCGCGGGGATTGCGGCAGATCGGCTACGACCTTCGGGATGTCCGTGAGTTCCTGGTCACGCACGTGCATCGCGACCACTACACCCAGGCGGTTGCCCTGCGTCGGCGGTTCGGGTCGAAGGTTGGGATGGGCGAGGGTGAGCGAGCGGCCATCGACGCGCTGCAGTCGCTGCCGGGCTGTCCGGATGTCGCGGCGCTGCAGGAGTCGGGCGCGCCTGAGCTGGCGGCCCTGGTGGAGCAGGAGTGGCGTCCGCCGAACCCCTCGGAATTCGACCCGCCGGACCGGTGGTTCCCCGACAGCCTGGAGATCCCGCTGACAACCCGTCGTCTTCGCGTGATCGCCACCCCCGGTCACACTCGGGGGCACGTCGTCTTCCACGATCCGGACGCCGGCTGCCTGTTCGGCGGAGATCATCTCCTGCCGCACATCACCCCGTCGATCGGGGTCGAGATACCGCACTGGCAGCATCCGGAGTCGCCGTTGCGCGACTACCTGGACTCCCTGCGTCTGATGACCGCCTTGCCGGACCTGATGGTGCTGCCCGCCCACGGGCCGGCCGGCTTCTCCAGCCATGCGCGGGTCGCGGAGCTGATCCGTCACCATGAGAACCGTCTGGAACAGACGCTGAACGCCGTGGAGCGGGGTGCGTCGACGGCGTACGAGGTGGCTCGTGCCCTGCGGTGGACCCGCCACGAGCGTCCCATCGACGACCTGAACCTGTTCAATCAGTCCCTGGCCGTCCGCGAGACGGCCGCCCACTTGGAGGTGCTGGCGGAACGGGGATCCGTCGTTCGCCAGCCGGGACCGGTGATCCACTACGAACGTCCCGTCGGGCAGTCGGCGGCCGCCGGTGCTGGGGATCCGACTCGCTGAAACCCGGCCGGTGGTGTGGCGGGGGCCGGCCCGGGAGTGCTCCGGGTTTTCGGCAGCAGCGACCCTTGCTCCCACCGTAAACATCTAATATTCTATGTGATGCTTCCTTCAGAGGGCGCAACGGCGCGAAGCAGGCCGCCTCAACGGCGTGCCTTTCCCTTGGATCGGAACAGGAACCACAATGGGCGTGAGTTTGAACTGGATCACCGACTCTGTCGTGGGTCAGCTGCCAATCGCATCGGCGGACACTCCGGCTATCGCTTTCGATGATCAGCCTCCCATCACGTGGGGCCAATTCCGCGAGAAGGAGCTTCTCTACGCCTCCGCGCTGCGGGCCGCCGGCGTCGGCAAGGGTGACCGGGTCGCGATCCTCATGCACAACTGTCCGGAGTACGCGTTCCTGTTGATGGCCATCGCGCGGGTCGGCGCGATCTCGGTTCGGCTGAATTGGCGCCTCTCGGCCGCCGAGCTCCAGTTCCTGCTCAACGACTCCGGGTCCAAGGTGCTGATTCTGGACGAGCTGTTCGTGGAGAACATCGACAAGATCCACATGGTCGTGCCCGTCGAGACGTACGTCGTCCGCGAGACGGAGGGCGAGAAGATCCCGAACTGGTCGATCTCGATGGCCCGCTTCCTCGACACCCCGATCGCGGACGACTTCCCCGAGCTCGAGATGAGCGACCCGGTCACCATCATGTACACCTCCGGCACGACCGGGCTGCCGAAGGGCGCCGTCCTGACGCATGGGAACCTGCTCTGGATCGCGGCCATCCAGGTGATGACGTACGGGGTCGACTCCAGCACCAAGACGCTCGTCTCCGGCCCGATGTTCCACGCGGCCGCCTGGGAGTACCAGATCCTGCCGACCTTGATGGTCCACGGCACCGCCATCCACTTCAAGTCCACCGGTTTCAATCTGGATCGGTTCCTCGCGGTGGGCCGGCAGCACGACGTGACGATGATGTTCCTCTACACGCACATGCTGCACGAGTTGCTGCGTCGCGACGATTGCGAAGAGGTCGTCCCGAAGAACCTGCAGCGTCTGGTGGCCGGCGGGGACACCGTGATGCCGTGGGTCTACGACGAGTTCGAGCGGCGTCTGCCGGGCGTGAACATCACCCAGACCTACGCGCGCTCACCGAGGGAGGCATCGTCGACACGGTTCTCACGCACGAGATCGCCCGCGGGCACGAGTCCAGCGTCGGCAAGCCGAATCCCATGTGCGAGGTGAAGATCCTCGATGCGGAGGGCAAGCCGGTCGGCCCCGGCGAGGCGGGGGAGATCTACACCCGTACCCCGGGCGTGAGTCCCGGGTACTGGAACCGGCCCGAGGCGAACGCCGAGACGTTCGAGAACGGCTGGTGCCGGACCGGGGATCTCGGCCGGTACGACGAAGAGGGCTACCTGACCCTGGCCGGCCGGGCCAAGGACATGATCCGCAGCGGCGGGGAGAACGTCTACCCGGCCGAGATCGAGAAGGTGCTCACCGATCACGAGGACGTCGGCGACGCGGCAGTGGTGGGTGTGCCCGACGAGAAGTTCGTCGAGGTCGGCTGTGCCCTGCTCATCCCCGGCGAAGGCAAGACCGTCGACATCGAGAATCTCCGGAGCTATCTCCTGGAACGCCTGGCGAAGTACAAGATCCCGAAGCACTTCGTCATCGTCAACGACTTCCCTCGCAATGCGACCGGCAAGGTGCTCAAGACGGTTCTGCGGACGGAGTATCGGCACGTCGGCAGCGGGGAGTCCCGCGCCGTCTGAACACCGGCCGATGCGCCGGAGAAGAGGGGGATGAGCATGTCGGATGCCTATCTCATGTACATCGATGGCGAATGGGTGGATTCCAGCAGCGGCGACAGGATCACCGTGCTGAATCCGGCCACCGAAGAGACCATCGCGACGATTCCGAGTGCCGCGGCCGACGACGTGGATGCTGCCGTCGAGGCCGCCGAGCGTGCCCTCGGGGCCTGGAAGGAACTCGGCTGGCGGAAGCGCGCCGAGTACCTCACGGCCTTCGCCGACTATCTGGACGAGCATGCCGAGGAGCTGACCGAGAGCATCGTCACCGACCTGGGCTGTCCTCGCCAGGTCACCGCCATGATGCAGGTCGGCCTGCCGTTCGCTGAGCTGCGCTCACAGATCGAGTTCGCGAAAGAGATCGAATGGCAGCGGGAGATCGGGAACTCGCTCGTGGTCAAGGAGCCCGTCGGGGTTGTCGCGGCGATCGCGGCCTGGAACTTCCCGCTGATCCTCGTGCTCCGCAAGGTCGCTCCGGCCCTCCTGGCCGGCTGCACGCTCGTGGTCAAGCCGGCACCCGACGTCAGCTTGTACTCGTTCGTTCTGGCGCGCGCGGCCGAGGCCGCCGGCCTGCCCGCCGGCGTGTTCAACCTCGTCATCGGTCCCGGCGAGACGGTGGGCGAGCAGCTCATCACGCATCCGAAGGTGCGCATGGTGAGCTTCACCGGCTCCACCGGTGTGGGCCGGCGGATCTGGCAGGTCGCCGCGGAGGATTTCAAGCGCGTGCACCTCGAACTCGGTGGCAAGTCGGCCATGGTCGCACTGCCCGACGCCGACATCGCCGGCGCGGTCGCGGCCACGCTCAACTGGACCTACGTCAACACCGGCCAGGCGTGCTCGGCACTCACTCGCCTCCTGGTACCCCGCGACCGGCTGGCCGAGGCCGAGGCGGCCGCGGCCGAGATCTCCCAGCGGGTTGTCGTCGGCGATCCGGCGGAGGAGGGCACGACGATGGGGCCCGTCGTCTCCGCGCGTCAGCTCGGCATCGTCCGCGGGTACATCGACAAGGGTGTGGCCGAAGGGGCCAGGCTGGTGGTCGACGGGCGGGACGTCAGCGCCGGCAAGGGTTTCTATGTCGGCCCGACCGTCTTCAGTGACGTCCGTCCGGGGTCGACGCTCGACCAGGAGGAGATCTTCGGACCCGTCCTGACCATCACCCCCTACGACTCGGTCGACGAGGCGATCGAGATCGCCAACGGGACGAAGTACGGCCTGGCCGCCGGCGTCTTCTCCGCCGACGAGGAGGCGGCGCGCCGGGTCGCGCGTCAGCTCGATGCCGGTCAGGTCGAGGTCAACGGCGGCTCCTTCAACCCGCTGGCACCGTTCGGCGGCTTCAAGCAATCGGGGATCGGCCGCGAGAACGGGCCGCACTCGATCGAGGAGTACCTGGAGGTCAAGGCGATTCAGCTCTGACCCCGATGCCAGGTCGCGGCCGGAAATGCGTCCGCGACCTGGCATCATCATTTGCCAGCGTGATATATAATATACGAACGCACCTCCAGCGGATGAGGAGTCCTCGATGGCGAGCCAGGCAGTCCTGACGACCGCGCTCACGGAGATGACCGGCGTACGGCACCCGATCGTGCAGACCGCGATGGGCTGGGTGTCCGACGTCGACCTGGTGGTGGCCACGGCGGAGGCGGGTGGGCTGGGATTCCTGGCTTCGGCGATGATGACGCTGGATGAGCTCGAGACGTCCATTCGCCAGGGGCGGGAGAGGACCGACCAGCCCTTCGGGGTCAATCTGCGCGCGGACGCCAGCGACGCCGAGGCTCGCGCCGATCTGCTCATCACATACGGCGTCACGGTCGCCGGGTTCGCACTCGCGCCGAAGAAGGAACTGATCACGCGACTCAAACAGCACGGCGTCCTCGTGGCTCCGTCGGTCGGGGCCGTGCGCCATGCCGAGAAGGTGGCCGGATGGGGCGCGGACCTGGTCATGGTGCAGGGCGGCGAGGGCGGTGGCCACACGGGCAACATCCCCACGTCGCTCCTGCTGCCGGCGATCGTCGATGCCGTCGACGTCCCGGTGATCGCGGCGGGCGGCTACTTCGACGGCCGCGGTCTGGCCTCCGCGCTGGCCTACGGTGCCGCGGGCATCGGCATGGGCACGCGCTTCCTGCTCACGCGGGAGAGCAATGTGCCGGCCGAGGTGAAGGAGATCTATCTGCGGCATGGCCTGAACGACACGGTGATCACCCGCAAGATCGACGGATTGCCGTTGCGCGTTCTCAAGACCGGCCTCGCGGACGAGCTGGAGAAGGACCGCGGCTCGGCTCGCCGGACCGGCTTCAACCCCCGACGCATCCTGGAACTGAAGCGAGCCAGCGGCACGTCCTGGATCCGACTGATGCGGGACGGGTTCGAGATGCGCCGCACCGGGGGTCGCAATCTCGCCCAGCTGATGCAGGCGGCCAACACGCCGACGATGATGCGGGTCGGACTGATCGAGGCGAACCCGGACGACGGCGTGCTGGCGTCCGGACAGGTGGTGGGCGTGATCGACGACCTCCCCGGCGTGGCGGAGCTCATCGAGCGCACCGTCGCCGACGCGATCGACACGATCGGCGCGGTCTCCGCGAAGGTGGTCCGCTGATGCGCTCCGCGCAGGTGCAGGAGCTCACCGGCATCGCCGGCGTACGGCTCGACGACGTGGCGATCCCCGATCCCGCGGGCGCCCACGTTCTGATCGAGGTGCAG
>JBDIAG010000231.1:0-6793 GCA_039812305.1 Actinomycetales bacterium
CGCAGGTCGTTCCAGCTCGGGGTGGACGACGCGCCTGATCCACGCCGAGTGGCGTGCGGCCCTGATTGCGTGCTCCAACTGGGTCGCGGCGCATCAGCTCCTCACCGGACAACGATGCGCTCGATCCGCAGTCGTCGAGGTACTTCTCAACCTCGTCGATGACCCGGCCGTCCACGATGTTGACCTCGTGACCGGGCCACGTCTCGCTTCGGCAGTGCCGTCGCGATGTAGTTGAGAACGGCATGGGCCTTCGCCCCCACCGAGGCCGGCCAGGACTGCAACGCGGCGCGGCGGTATTCGTCGCAGGCAGCGACCACGACCATCAACGTCTCAGCTTCGAGTCGTCCACGCTCAACGTGACCCTGCACCGAGAGCACCTACGTCGAACGACGTAAGTCAGGCAAGTCAACGCCAGTTCCTCTGCTCAAGCCTGGGCACCCGCCGCCGCACGAGTCTGGAGTTGTCGGGGAGCCCGACACCGAACATCGAACGAGGAGAACAACAATGAGTACATCCAACCCGACCGTGGTTCTCGTCCATGGCGCATTCGTCGACGGATCCGGCTGGCAACAGGTCCACGACATCTTGACGCGCGATGGCTTCAGCGTCGCGATCACCCAGCACTCGACTCAGTCGCTTGCCGGCGACGTGGCCGAGGTCCAGCAGGTGATCGAGGCCCAGAACGGCCCAGTGTTGCTCGTGGGCCACTCCTACGGCGGCGTCGTCATCACCGAGGCGGGCACCCATCCCCAGGTGGCCGGCCTGGTCTACGTGGCGGCGTTCGCACCTGACGCGGGCGAGTCCGTCGCGACGCTCATCGCCGAGCCGGACCCGAACGCACCGGTCCCGCCGATCGTCCCTCGCAAGGACGGGTCGCTGGTCATCGACCGCGACCGCTTCCAGGAGGGCTTCGCGGCCGACCTGCCGGCCGATCAGGCCCGCTTCCTGGCCGACTCCCAGACGGCGTGGGGCGGCGCTGCCGTCGGCACTCCCGTCACCGAGCCGGCCTGGCGCACCAAGCCGAGCTGGTACGTCGTCGCCAGCGAGGACCGGATGATCCCGCCCGCCGCCCAGCAGGGCATGGCCGCCAGGGCCGGCGCCGCGGTGGCGACGGTCGCCGCCAGCCACGCGGTCTACATCTCCCAGCCTGACGCGGTCGCCGACCTCATCCGGCGCGCCGCGAGGACCGCCGGCGCGCCGGCACCGACCGACAACGAGAAGTAGGGAACCACTCTCATGAAGATCATGCTCCGCCGCAGCTACGCCCTCGTGGCAGCGCTCATGACACTCGTCGTCGCGGGTACACTGCTCGCGACCTCCGGCGCCACTGCCTTCGCATCCGAGCATGGCAACGCCAAGCCGGGCAAGGGCCCCAAGCCGACGGTCGTACTCGTGCACGGTGCGTGGGCTGACGCCTCCGGGTGGCAGCGGGAGGTCGAGGAGCTCACCAAGGCGGGGTACCCCGTCATCGCGCCGGCCAACCCACTGCGAGGGCTCGCCTCGGATGCCGCCTACCTGCGCAGCATTCTGGAGCCCATCCCCGGCCCGGTCGTCCTCGTCGGCCACTCCTACGGCGGCGCGGTCATCACCAACGCCGCCGCCGGTTCGACCAACGTCAAGGCGCTCGTCTACATCGCGGCATTCGTCCCGAACACAGGTGAGTCGGTGGCCCAGCTGGCCGGGCAGTTCCCCGGCAGCCTGGTCACCGACGACGCGCTGGACGCCCGTCCGTATCCGACCCCCGACGGTGAGTACGGAGTCGACCTCTACCTGAAGCCTGCGGTCTTCCACCACGCATTTGCGGCGGACCTCCCGTCGCGCACCACCACGGTGATGCAGGCCTCCCAGCGGCCGTTCTCGCTGGCGGCGTTCACTGAGCCGGCCGCCGAGCCAGCCTGGAAGACCATCCCGTCCTGGTACCTGATGGCCACCAACGATCGGACGATTCCGCCGGACGCGCAGGAGTTCATGGCCAAGCGAGCGGGCGCCAAGATCGTCAGGGTGAAGTCGTCCCACGTGGCGATGCAGTCCCACCCGGCTGACACGATCGTCCTCATCAGGCAGGCGATCAGCTCGGTTCGATGAGCGAAGGACCACCCGATCGACTCCCCCGGCACGTGGAGCCGGGGGAGTCGACGTCGCTAGAGTCGGATGTCGTGGAGCCGCACGCCGGCCTCGTGGGCAGGGAACAAGAGCTCGACCGGCTTCGAGAGTTCATCGAGGAGGCGGCCAGCGACGGTGGCGCGCTCCTCATCGCCGGCGAGGCCGGAGTCGGCAAGACGGCGCTACTCGATCAGGCAGCCGCGCACGCTGTCGAGAGCGGTGTGCAGGTCGTCCGAGGCGCAGGCGTCGAGTTCGAGGCAGATGTCAGCTTCGCAGGCCTCCACCAGTTGCTTCATCCGCTCCTCGTCCAGCGCCCTGCGCTTCCCCCGGCCCCGGCG
Source organism: Actinomycetales bacterium (assembly GCA_039812305.1). Taxonomy (GTDB): domain Bacteria; phylum Actinomycetota; class Actinomycetes; order Actinomycetales; family CAWJMD01; genus JBDIAG01. Next base: position 2,442 of record JBDIAG010000231.1, read on the forward strand.
CGCGCCCTCGCTGTCGCTCTTGGTCTCGACGACGGCCCCACCCCCGACCGGCTCACTCTGGCGAACGCCGTCACCACACTCGTGCGCGCTGCCTCCGCGACGACACCGCTCCTCCTGATCGTCGACGACATGCAATGGCTGGACCTCGCCAGCACCACCGTCCTCGGTAGCGTCGGACGACGTCTCGGCGGCTGCCACGTCGCACTCCTCGGCGCGGTACGGACTGGCGAGGACAGCCCCGTCGAGTCGAGCGGCTTCGAGGAGGTGACCGTGCAACGCCTTGACGAGCACTCGGCCGCGGCGTTGCTCGCCGGCAGCTTTCCCGACCTCTCCGCGCGTGACCAGGCCCGGCTCCTCACCGCGGCGGAAGGGAACCCACTGGCGCTCCTGGAGTTGCCTCGTGGCCTGGCCGACCTTGGGGCACAGCAGCCGACGCCTGTCGGGCGACGTCTCCGCGGTCACTTCACCAGACGACTCGGAACTCTGCCTGACGCCACCCGCGAACAACTGCTGCTCGCCGCGTTGTCCGGCGACTTCCCGCCCGGTCTCAGCGACCTCGACGCGGCCGAGCGGGCCGGCCTGGTGCACGTCGATGCCGTGGCCGGCGTCAGGTTCAGGCACCCATTGGCTCGCTCCGCGGTCGTCGAGGCGTCCGTTCACGCTCAACGCCGGGCAGCGCATCTGACTCTTGCCGCGCGCTTGCCAGAAGATTCCGATCAGCGGGCCTGGCACCTTGCGGAGGCTGCCGGTGGCCCCAGCGATGAGGTCGCCACCCTGTTGGAGAGCGCAGCCCGGCGCACCCGAGACCGTGGGGATCCGGTGGGTGCAGTCCGGCTCCTGCTGCGCTCCGCCGGACTGAGCACCACGGCCGAGGAGCATGGTCGCCGAACCCGACTCGCGGCGTTCCTCGGAATCGACGTGACCGGCGATCTGCACGCCGTCGCCCCCAGTGGTGCGGGCACCCTGGAGGCGGTCGTCCCGAGGGCCGCCTTTCTCCTGCAATCGGGCGGCGACCTCGAAACCGCCCACCGGCTCCTCACCCAGGCCTTGAGCCTGGTTGCGGATCCCACCGACGCAGCAGATCCGGCTCTGACCGAGGCGCTCTACGTGCTGGGCTCTGCCGCGTTCTTCGGCTCACGGCCCGGGCTCGCCCGGCCTTTCCACGACGCTCTCGCCCGACTCGCCCCCACCCCGCCCGAACTCCTGGCACTCCTGGGCGCCACCTTCGTGGAGCCCGCCCGGCTCGCGATGCCTGTGCTGCAACGGCTCGACAACGCCATCACATACATCGACGACAACCCCGACCCGGCCCGAGTCGCCAGGCTCGGTATGGCCGCGGTCTACGTCGACCGCCTCGCAGGCTGCCGGGACGCACTGCGGCGGGTGGTGCAACACGGCCAAGCCGGCGGGGCCGTGACGTCGGCACTCGAAGCCATGACGTTGCTCGCGTGTGACGCAGTGTTCAGCGGCGACTGGGACGGCGCGCGAGTGATCGCCGATGACGGAAAGGCGCTTGCCGACCGTCACGGTTACCGGCTTCTCGGAGGGATCCTCGAATACGCCGACGCCATGATCGCCGCCGGTCGAGGCGACCACGAGCGGAGTCGCGCTCTCACGTCCGGCATGGTCGAATGGGCCGCTCCAAGCCGACTCGGCTACATCGTGCAGTTGGCCGCACACGCGGACGCCCTTGCTGACCTCGGCCGAGGCGACCACGAAGCGGCGTACCTGAAGGCGCTGGAGATCTGCACCGCCGAGACAGTACCGGCTCACGCGCCGCACGCACTGTGGGTCGTCCTCGACCTCGTCGAGGCGGCCGTCCGATCTGGCCGTCGGGACGAGGCCGTCTCTCACCTCGAGAACCTGGTGTCAGCCGATGTGGCAGGGCTCTCGACTCGGCTTGCGTTCACCGTCGCTTCGGCCACCGCCCTGGTAGCGGTGGACGACGTACGCGACGCTTTCGAGACGGCCCTCCAGATGCCGGACTCCGGCCGCTGGCCGTTCCACCGGGCACGAGTCCAACTGGCCTACGGCGAACGACTGCGCAGATCCAAGGCAATCGCTGATGCCCGGCACCAGCTCAGGTCCGCATTGGCCACCTTCGAGCGCCTCGGGGCACAACCGTGGGCCGAGCGGGCAACCGTCGAACTCCGCGCCAGTGGCGAGCGGGTCGCCGCGACGGCCCCCGCCGCGGCCGAGACGCTGACACCGCAACAACTGCAGATCGCCCGACTCGCAGCCGAGGGACTCAGCAACAAGCAGATCGGCGAGCGCCTCTACCTGTCACCACGTACCGTCGGCACCCATCTCTATCAGCTGTTCCCGAAGCTGGGTATCGCATCGCGCGCGGCCCTGCGGGACGCACTCGCGGATCTGCCCCCGCGCGAGTGAGGACACCCCCGAGGCCGGCGGAGTTTGTAGTCGCATCGACCCGGCTCACAGTCCGGATGCCGTCGAAGTGACGCCGCCGGAGTCCAAGGCGCTGGATCGGCCGGCACCCCACGTCGCGACGATTGTCCACCTCTCGTCTCGCGATGTCTGGCCGAAGACCGCGCCAGGAACCGATCTGTTGGGCAGATCGCCGGACGTGGGCCAGGCCCGGTGACATTCTGGAGCTCGTGATCGACCCGTCACAGGAGCTCTCGAAACGAGAGGCTCTGATGCACGCACTTGCGACGGAGTTCGCTCATAGTGCCGTTCTCACAAGCAACTGGCTCAGCCGCGTTGACTTCGGCTGGGGTCCGGAACGCATCAAAGACATCAGCAAGGGGATCTGGAACCCTTCTACATATGCCGCCACGCTGACGATCGTCAGCGATCCAGAAGGCGAGTACGACGACGGCGACCATGGCGACTCGCTCTACAGGTACTCCTACGAGAAGCGCCCCGACGGCCAGGATCCCGGCGGCGGTTCGAACGCCAAGCTGCGGGAAGCGATGCGGCTGGGGCTGCCCATCGTCATGCTCAGGAAGGTGTCACGCGGGAGATTTGTCCCGGTGATGCCCGTATATGTGGTCAAGGATGAGCCAGAGCACAAACGCTTCCTTCTCGCCCTCGATGAGAGCCTCCGGTTCCTCCCCGACCCATCGCATCTTACCCAGGACCAACGGCGATACGCCGAGCGGATCATCCGCCAGCGAATGCATCAGCCAGAGTTCCGAGCGCGAGTCCTGAGCGCCTACGAGCGCCAGTGCGCTGTCTGCGATCTCAAGAAGACCCCACTGCTCGACGCGGCACACATCATCTCCGACGGCGACATCTCGGGCCTGCCGGTGGTCAGAAACGGTCTCGCATTGTGTAAAATCCACCACGCCGCCTACGACGAGAACATCCTCGGAATCTCCCCTGACTACGTCGTGCACATCAACGCCGACGTACTGACCGAGATCGATGGCCCGATGTTGAAGTACGGGCTGCAGCAAATGGATCGGCACACACTCTGGGTTCCGAAGCGTGCCGTCGATAAGCCGGACAGGGATCGCTTGGCTGCCAGGTTCGACGAGTTCAAGCGGGCCGGGTAACCACTCGGCCGAGGCGCAGGGCAAGCGTGGGTGAGCCCTCGTCCCGACCGCAAGGAAGCGGATATATAGCCGATAACGCCGGGCCATCGGCATCAGATCGTCGACGCTCAAGGCCCGGCCCGACGCAACTCCTAGACGCCCGGGCCGCTTCTCATTCCGGTGCGCGGATGGCGCTCGCAGCCCGCTCAGCTCAGGACTGCGCGGGTGCCATGGCCTGGGACGCCGACATGTTGAACCACTTAACAAGTCGACCAGACACGTTAAGTTTCTCGGCGATACTTAACACGTCTACTCAGGGTGCGTTAGCCGTGGTCAACCGGCGCGGGAGCGGATAGCCCTCCCAAGAGTTCAATACATGGTCGCGTAGTCATGGATCAGAGCGACCATCTCAGCGTTCCTCCATTTCGGCTGGTCACGTACCGGCCTTCCGGCAAACCGGTTCTCACCCGGGAAGGACGCGAGCCACTCAAGCACTCAACTCGACCCTCCCGGACAACAAACAAGCCACCTGTTCGCGCGTTGACCAGGTATGCGCCGAGTAGCCGGCGATCGCTGGCTGCTCGACCGACAACCGGTCAACGCGCGGACACCTGGTCGATCGAGTTGCCTCGCTCGCACCGACTGTCGTCCAGACCGCGATCGTGGACGGCGAGTCGATCAGGAGCCACCGTCTCCGCCACCCGCCCGCCCGACCATCCGAATCAGAACGGGCACATAGCCCGGAACGGATACTCAGCCGGGCATCAGGTCGCTGGCGCTCAGGGCCCGTCCCGGTAGCGGGGGCCGGGGCGTCGCGCGCAGACCGTCCAGGACGATCGCGTTCGCTCGGGC
>JBDIAG010000232.1:0-6787 GCA_039812305.1 Actinomycetales bacterium
CTGCTTGGCGGCCTGCTTGTCGGTGAGCAGACCGGACGACGTCGAGATGATGGCGATGCCGAGCCCACCGAGAACACGCGGCAGGTTGGTCGACTTCGCGTAGACGCGCAGACCGGGCTTGGAGATGCGGCGCACCCCCGCGATCGAACGCTCCCGGTTCGGGCCGAACTTGAGCGAGATCGACAGCGTCTTGCCGACCTCGGCGTCAGCGACGGACCAGCCGGCGATGTACCCCTCGGCCTGCAGGATCTCGGCGATCCGCGACTTGAGCTTGCTGTACGGCATCGAGACCTCGTCGTGGTACGCCGAGTTGGCGTTCCGCACGCGGGTCAGCATGTCCGCAATCGGGTCGGTCATTGTCATGGGCGTACTTCTGCCCTTTCTCGCCGCGGTATCTCCGCTCCACGCGGGCGTGGAATCGATCGGAGACCAACGGCGTCCATGGAAATGGGTCGGTGGATTACCAGCTGCTCTTGGTGACGCCGGGGAGCTCGCCCGCGTGGGCCATCTCCCGCAGGCACACCCGGCACAGCCCGAACTTGCGGTACACCGAGTGCGGACGTCCGCAGCGGTTGCACCGGGTGTAGGCGCGCACCGCGAACTTCGGCTTGCGCGCCGCCTTCTCCTTCAGCGCGGTCTTCGCCATCAGTTCTCCTTAAACGGGAAGCCGAGGTGACGCAGCAGCGCCCGTCCCTCGTCGTCGGTCTTGGCGGACGTGACGATCGTGATGTCCATGCCGCGGACCCGGTCGATCCTGTCCTGGTCGATCTCGTGGAACATCGACTGCTCGTTGAGACCGAAGGTGTAGTTGCCGTTGCCGTCGAACTGCTTCGGCGACAGGCCGCGGAAGTCACGGATCCGCGGCAGCGCGAGGCTGAGCAGGCGGTCCAGGAACTCCCACATCCGGTCCCCGCGCAGGGTGACGTGGGCGCCGATCGGCATACCCTCGCGCAGCTTGAACTGGGCGATGGACTTGCGGGCGCGAGTCACCTGCGGCTTCTGACCGGTGATCGCGGTCAGGTCGCGGATGGCGCCCTCGATCAGCTTGGAGTCGCGGGCGGCGTCGCCGACGCCCATGTTCACGACGACCTTGGTGACGCCGGGGATCTGCATCACGTTGGCGTACTTGAACTCGTCGCTCATCTTGGCCACGATCTCGGCCCGGTACCGGGTCTTGAGTCGCGGCGCGATCTTCACGGTGTTCTCAGATGCGGTGGCGGTCATGCTCAGACGTCCTTACCGGAACGCTTGGCCACCCGGACCCGCACGGTCCGCGTGCGACCGTCACGCTCCACGGTCTCGGTGCGGTAGCCGACCCGGGTCGGCTTCTTGGTCTCCGGGTCGACCAGGGCCACGTTGCTGATGTGCAGCGGTGCCTCGTGCGTCTCGATGCCACCGGTCTTCGAGCCACGCCCGGTCTGGCCGACCTTGACGTGCTTCTTGATCCGGTTGATGCCCTCGACGAGGACGCGGTTGGTCTCCGGGTAGACGGCGATCACCTTGCCGGTCTTGCCCCGGTCACCACCACGGGCCTGGGTGGCGCCGGAGATCACCTGGACGGTGTCGCCCTTCTTGATCTTGAGCTTCGCCACTTACAACACCTCCAGTGCCAGCGAGACGATCTTCATGAAGCGCTTGTCACGCAGCTCCCGCCCGACCGGGCCGAAGATGCGGGTACCCCGCGGGTCCCCGTCGTTCTTGAGGATGACCGCGGCGTTGTCGTCGAAACGGATGTAGGAACCGTCCGGACGACGACGCTCCTTCTTCGTCCGCACGATGACGGCCTTGACGACGTCGCCCTTCTTGACGTTGCCGCCCGGGATCGCGTCCTTGACGGTGGCGACGATGACGTCACCGATGCCGGCGTAGCGGCGGCCGGAACCACCCATCACCCGGATGCACAGGAGCTCCTTGGCTCCCGTGTTGTCCGCCACCTTCAGGCGGCTCTCCTGCTGGATCACTATTGCTCCTTCGTCGCACCGGTTCTCCCTCCCGGGAGCCTTGTGGAACTTCTCGACCTGGGTCGTCCGGCGAGGACGGCCGTCAGCCGGCTGACTGGTTGCCCACTGCCTGCCGGGCCTTGCGGCCCGGGCGGGCTACTTGGCCTTCTCGATGATCTGGACGACGCGCCAGCGCTTGGTCGCCGACAGCGGGCGGGTCTCCATGATCCGCACCGAGTCGCCGACGCCGCACTCGTTGGCCTCGTCGTGCGCCTTCACCTTGGACGTACGCCGCATGACCTTGCCGTAGAGCGGGTGCTTGACCCGGTCCTCGACCTCGACCACGACGGTCTTGTCCATCTTGTCGCTGACGACGTAGCCGCGGCGGGTCTTGCGGTAGCCCCGCTGCTCGCCGGCCTCTTCGACGCCCGCGGGGGTCTCGACGACCTCGTTCACGGTTTCCTCACTCACTCGCTCTCCTCCACCGGCGCTCCGATGCCGAGCTCGTTCTCACGCATGATCGTGTAGATCCGGGCGATGTCGCGGCGGACGGCCTTCAGCCGGCCGTGGCTCTCCAGCTGGCCGGTGGCCGACTGGAAACGGAGGTTGAACAGCTCCTCCTTGGCCTTGCGCAGTTCCTCGGCCAGCCGCTCCGCGTCGTAGCCGCGCAGCGCCTCGGCGGTCAGGTCCTTGCTTCCGACTGCCATCACTCACCACCCTCGCGCCGGATGAACCGGCACTTCATCGGGAGCTTGTGGATCGCCAGGCGCATCGCCTCACGAGCCACCTCCTCGGGAACTCCGGCCAGCTCGAACATGACCCGGCCGGGCTTGACGTTGGCGACCCACCATTCCGGCGAGCCCTTGCCGGAACCCATCCGGGTCTCGGCCGGCTTCTTGGTCAGCGGACGGTCGGGGTAGATGTTGATCCACACCTTCCCGCCACGCTTGATGTACCGGGTCATGGCGATACGCGCGGACTCGATCTGCCGGTTGGTGACGTAGGCGGGCTCCAGGGCCTGGATGCCGTAGTCACCGAAGGAGATCGCGGTGCCACCCGTGGCAGCGCCGGAGCGCTTCGGGTGGTGCTGCTTACGGTGCTTCAACCGACGTGGGACGAGCATCGCTCAGCCCTCCTGGGACTCGGTTGCGGGCGCAGCCTGCTGGGCCGGCGCCGCGTCGGTGGCGGTCTCAGTCACCTGCTGGCTGGCAGCCTGCTGCTCACCCCGGCGGCCACGCGGACGCTCGGCCCGCTCGCGGCGGGGACGCGGAGCCTGCGCGGCCTGCTGGGCGGCCAGCTCCTTGTTGGTGACGTCACCCTTGTAGATCCACACCTTCACGCCGATGCGGCCGAAGGTGGTGCGGGCCTCGTAGAAGCCGTAGTCGATGTTCGCGCGCAGCGTGTGCAGCGGCACCCGGCCCTCGCGGTAGAACTCCGAGCGGCTCATCTCGGCGCCGCCGAGACGGCCCGAGCACTGCACCCGGATGCCCTTGGCACCGGCGCGCTGGGCGGTCTGCATGCCCTTGCGCATCGCGCGCCGGAACGACACGCGGGACGAGAGCTGCTCGGCGATGCCCTGGGCGACCAGCTGGGCGTCGGTCTCGGGGTTCTTCACCTCGAGGATGTTCAGCTGCACCTGCTTGCCGGTGAGCTTCTCCAGCTCGCTGCGCAGCCGGTCGGCCTCCGCGCCGCGGCGGCCGATGACGATGCCCGGCCGGGCGGTGTGGATGTCGACCCGGACCCGGTCCCGGGTCCGCTCGATCTCCACCTTGGAGATGCCGGCCCGCTCCATGCCCGTGGACATGAGCTTGCGGATCGCGACGTCTTCCTTCACGTAGTCGCGGTACCGCTGCCCCGGCTTGGTGCTGTCGGCGAACCACCGCGACTTGTGGTCGGTGGTGATGCCCAGCCGGAAGCCGTGCGGGTTGACCTTCTGTCCCACTAGGAGCTCCTCCTCTTGGTGGTGGTGCTGCGGCGGCCACGCGCGGGGGCGCCGGCGGCCTTGCCGGCCACCGGCCTGACGCTCACCTTGACGCCGTCCTCGGGGCCGGCCACCACCACGGTGATGTGGCTGGTGCGCTTGCGGACGCGGTACGCCCGACCCTGCGCCCGCGGCCGGAACCGCTTGAGCGTCGGGCCCTCGTCCACGTACGCCTCGGCGACCACGAGCTCGCGCTCGTCGAACGCCGCCGACGCCTCGTCCGCCTTCACCCGGGCGTTGGCGATCGCGCTGGCGACCGCCTTGTAGACGGGCTCGCTCGCCGCCTGCGGCGCGTACTGCAGCACCGCGAGGGCGTCGGTCACGCCACGGCCACGGATGAGGTCGACGACGCGCCTAGCCTTCTGGGGCGTGACGCGGACGTACCGCGCTCTCGCCATGGCTTCCATCGCTGTCCTACCTTCTCGTTTCGATCTCGACCTTCGGTGCCTCGCCGCTGGTCAGCGGCGACGGCCCTTCCGGTCTTCCTTGACGTGACCGCGGAACGTCCGCGTCGGGGCGAACTCGCCGAGCTTGTGGCCGACCATCGACTCGGTGACGAACACCGGGACGTGCTTGCGGCCGTCGTGCACGGCGAAGGTGTGGCCGAGGAAGTCCGGGGTGATGACCGAACGACGCGACCAGGTCTTGATGATGTTCTTGGTGCCCTTCTCGTTCTGCACGTCCACCTTCTTCTGCAGGTGGTCGTCGACGAAGGGGCCCTTCTTCAAGCTGCGCGGCATGAACTACTCCCTCAGCGCTTCTTGCCCGTGCGACGCCGCCGGACGATGTCGCTGTTGCTGGCCTTGTTGGGGTTGCGGGTGCGGCCCTCGGGCTTGCCCCACGGGCTGACCGGGTGACGTCCACCGGAGGTCTTGCCCTCACCACCACCGTGCGGGTGGTCGACCGGGTTCATCACGACACCGCGGACGGTCGGGCGCTTGCCCTTCCAGCGCGAGCGGCCGGCCTTGCCCCAGTTGATGTTGGACTGCTCGGAGTTGCCGACCTCGCCGACGGTGGCGCGGCAGCGCACGTCGACGTTGCGGATCTCGCCGGACGGCATCCGCAGCTGGGCCTTCACGCCCTCCTTGGCGACCAGCTGCACGCTGGCCCCGGCGGAACGGGCGATCTTGGCGCCGCCACCCGGACGCAGCTCGATCGCGTGCACGACCGTACCGACCGGGATGTTGCGCAGCGGCAGGTTGTTCCCGGGCTTGATGTCGGCACCGGGGCCGTTCTCCACCGTGTCGCCCTGCTTGAGCTTGGTCGGCGCGATGATGTAGCGCTTCGTGCCGTCCAGGTAGTGGAGCAGCGCGATACGAGCCGTCCGGTTGGGGTCGTACTCGATGTGAGCGACCTTGGCCGGCACGCCGTCCTTGTCATTGCGACGGAAGTCGATGACGCGGTAGGCCCGCTTGTGGCCGCCGCCGATGTGGCGGGTGGTGATCTTGCCGGACGCGTTGCGACCGCCGGTCTTGCTCAGCGGACGGACCAGCGACTTCTCCGGCTCAGACCGGGTGACCTCGACGAAGTCGGCGACCGACGAGCCACGCCGGCCCGGGGTCGTCGGCTTGTACTTACGGATTCCCATGAATGATTCCTTCGCTGTGAGCCGGTCAGCCGACCGGGCCGAAGATGTCGATCGCGTCGCCCTCGCGCAGCGTGACGATCGCGCGCTTGGTGTCCTTGCGCTTGCCCAGACCGAACTTCGTGCGACGGGTCTTGCCCTTGCGGTTGATCGTGTTCACCGAGGTGACCTTGACGCCGAAGATCTTCTCGACCGCGATCCGGATCTCGGTCTTGTTGGCGCGGGGGTCGACGATGAACGTGTACTTGCCCTCGTCGAGCAGGCCGTAGGCCTTCTCCGAGACGACCGGCTTGATCAGGATGTCGCGGGGGTCCTTGACGCTGATGGCGCTCACTTGGCCTCCTCCTTGTCCATGCTCACGGCGCCCTTCGTCCCGAGGAAGGACTCCAGCGCGCCCCGGGTGAAGACCACGTCGTCGCTGCACAGCACGTCGTAGGTGTTCAGCTGGTCGGCCGGCAGCAGGTGCACGGTGGGGACGTTGCGCAGCGACTTGAACGAGATCTCGTCGCCACGCTCGAGCACCACGAGCACGTTCTTGCGCTCGCTGAGCTTGGCCAGCGTGCCGACCGCCGTCTTGGTCGACGGGGCGTCGGCGACACCGAAACCGGTGACGACGTGCACCCGGCCGTGACGGGCCCGGTCGGACAGGGCGCCACGCAGGGCGGCCGCCTTCATCTTCTTCGGGGTCCGCTGGCTGTAGTCACGCGGCTGCGGGCCGTGCACGATGCCACCGCCGGCGAACTGCGGGGCGCGGGTCGAACCCTGACGGGCGCGGCCGGTGCCCTTCTGCCGGTACGGCTTGCGGCCACCGCCGCGGACCTCGCCGCGGGTCTTGGTGGCGTGCGTGCCCTGCCGGGCGGCGGCCAGCTGGGCCAGCACCACCTGGTGGATCAGCGGAACGTTGGTCTGGACGTCGAACACGTCGGCGGGCAGCTCGATCGTGCCGGCTGCGGCGCCCGTGGCGTCCTTGACCTCGATGGTCAGCGACATGAGCTCAGGCTCCCTTCGCTGCGGTGCGAACCAGGACGATGCCGCCGCGCGGGCCGGGGATGGCGCCCTTGACGAGCAGCAGTCCCTTCTCGGCGTCCACGGCGTGGATGGTCAGGTTCTGGGTGGTCTGGCGTTCGTTGCCCATCCGGCCGGCCATCCGCAGGCCCTTGAAGACCCGGCCCGGGGTGGCGCAGCCGCCGATGGAGCCCGGCTTGCGGTGGTTGCGGTGCGCACCGTGGGAGGCGCTCACGCCGGCGAAGCCGTGCCGCTTCATGACACCCGCGGTGCCCT
>JBDIAG010000233.1:0-6778 GCA_039812305.1 Actinomycetales bacterium
CTAGCGACGAGTGTTACGCACAACTCGGCTGGGGCGGCGTCGACGTGCCCTCCATTCTCGACCCACGAGTGTGCGAGGGCAGCCATGAGGGTCTGCTCAGTCTCTACTCCCTGTCCAAACAGTCCAATCTGGCCGGATATCGGGCCGCCTTCGCGGCGGGAGACCCGGCGCTGATCAACGAGGTGCTCGCGGTCCGCAAGCACCTCGGCATGATGACGCCGACCCCGGTCCAGCGGGCCATGACGGTCGCGCTCGCCGATGACGAGCACGTCGAGGTGCAGAAGGTCCGCTACGGCAAGCGTCGGGACGTCCTGCGGGGGGCCGTCGAGAGGGCCGGCCTGCGGGTGGACCACTCCGAGGCGGGCCTGTACCTGTGGGTCACGCGGGGGGAGGACTGCTGGGCCACGGTGGATTGGCTGGCCGGGTTGGGGATCCTCGCGGCCCCTGGAGCGTTCTACGGAGTGGACGGTGCGCAGCACGTCCGACTTGCACTTACTGCGAGTGACGACCGGATCGCGGACGCCGCGGAACGGCTGTCCGGGGTGTGACCCTGGCCACGCTGGCCGCTGTGAAACCCTCTGTCACCGGTCGTCCGGGCAAATACGCCAGGTAGGTTGGCACGCACGTGGCCGCCCACTGGGCGGAGAGGAAGGGAGTCGTCATGACCGACGCCGCCAACATGAAACTCGCCTACCCAGGCGGGGAACTCGACTTGCCCGCGGTTCCGTCGACCGACGGATTCAGCGGGATCAATGTCTCCAAGCTGTTGGGCACGACCAATCACGTGGCCCTGGACGTGGGCTTCGTCAACACCGCCTCCTGCAGGTCGGCGATCACCTACATCGACGGTGACGCCGGGATCCTGCGATACCGGGGCTACCCGATCGAGCAGCTGGCCAAGCAATCGACGTTCCTGGAGGTCAGCTATCTGCTGATCTACGGGGAACTGCCGACCAAGGAGCAGTTGGAGTCCTTCGACGCGCGGCTGCGCCGGCACACCCTGCTGCACGAGGATCTGAAGCTCTTCTTCAACGGCTTCCCGCGCGACGCCCACCCGATGCCGGTGCTGTCGTCGGCGGTCTCGGCCCTGTCCACGTTCTACCAGGACAGCCTCAACCCGTTCGACGAGGAGCAGGTGACGCTGACGACGTACCGGCTGCTGGCCAAGATGCCGACGATCGCGGCGTACGCCTACAAGAAGTCGGTGGGGCAGCCGTTCCTCTACCCGGACAACAGCCACAACATCGTCGAGAACTTCCTCCGGATGACCTTCGGATTCCCGGCCGAGCCGTACGTGGTGGATCCGGACATGGCTCGCGCGCTCGACCTGCTGCTGATCCTGCACGCCGACCACGAGCAGAACTGTTCGACCTCGACGGTCCGGCTGGTCGGCTCCAGCCAGGCGAACATGTTCGCCTCCGTCTCGGCGGGTATCAACGCCCTCTTCGGTCCGCTGCACGGCGGTGCCAACCAGGCCGTCCTGGAGATGCTGGACAAGATCCACCAGGCCGACTACGACGTCGACACCTTCATGAAGAAGGTGAAGAACAAGGAGGACGGCGTCCGGCTGATGGGCTTCGGCCACCGGGTCTACAAGAACTACGACCCGCGGGCCGCGATTATCAAGCAGACCGCGCACGACATGCTCGACAAGATGGGCCACGACGACCCGCGGCTGGCGATCGCGATGCGACTGGAGGAGATCGCGCTGGCCGACGACTACTTCGTCGAGCGCAAGCTCTACCCCAACGTCGACTTCTACACCGGCCTGATCTACTCCGCGATGGGCTTCCCCACCCGGATGTTCACGGTGCTCTTCGCCCTCGGCCGGCTGCCCGGCTGGATCGCCCAGTGGCGCGAGATGATCGACGACCCGCAGACCAAGATCGGCCGTCCCCGCCAGGTCTACGTCGGCGAGACCGAGCGCGACTACACCCCGATGGACCAGCGGAGCGCGTAGACCTTCCGGCCGCGGCTCTGCTGGCCGCGGCTCTGTCAGCCGCGTTCTGTCAGCCCAGGTCCGTATCCGGGTCCGGCGTGACAGAACGCGGCGGACCGGTCCGGGCCGCCTCAGCGGGCCGAGCCGCTGCCTCAGTGGGCCGAGCCGCGCTCCTGGGTTTGATGCCGTCCAGCCGGTTGTGCGCGCGGTGGCCAGGTATGTGTCGAGCGGCCAGCGATCGCTGGCTGCTCGGCCGGTAACCGGTCAGCGTGCGAACGTCTGGTCAAGCGAGCAGCCGCTCGTGCCGGCCGGGGCCGACCTGAATCCCGGGCCGACCGGCCGACGTGGGTCTGGAGCCGACGCGGCTGACGTGGATCTGGAGCTAAACCCGGCCGAGTCGCGCCTGGGTCTGGTGCCGTTCAGCCGGTTGTGCGCGCGGTGGCCAGGTATGTGTCGAGCGGCCAGTGATCGCTGGCTGGTCGGCCGGTAACCGGTCAGCGTGCGAACGTCTGGTCAAGCGAGCAGCCGCTCGCGCCGGTCGGGGCCGATCTGAATCCCGGGCCGACCCGGTCGACGTGGAGCCGGAGCCGACCCGGCTGACCTGGATCCGGGACCGATTTAGCCGACCTGGATCCGGACTGTGCCGGATTCGGCGTCCGGGGCGGAGTCCTCCGGCTGCCATTCGGCGTCGCGGCCGCGCTGCCAGCGCTGGCCGTCCACCTCGACCGAGACGATGCCCAGATCGTCGGCGGAGGCGACGGCCCAGGAGGCGGTCGCCCAGGCCAGTCGCCCGCTCGACTGCACGACCGTCACGGTCTGGCCGTTGCCGGTGTTCACCCGGACCTGGCCGAACTCGGTGCGCAACGCGGTGCCGACGGCCTCTGCCCGGGTCGCGGCCGTTCCGTCCTGCGCCGACAGTTCGGGCAGCCGGCAGGTCAGCTGGCCCGGCGAGTGCCCGGTCAGCGCCGAGGCAAACGCGCGGGCCTCGGGCTCGTGAAAGCCGTAGGCGTCGGGGAAGGCCGACCGCTGCACGCGCTGGGCGACCTCGGTGATCACCATCGACTCGTAGCCGTCGATCTTCACCAGCACGTCGTAGAAGGCGTTCGTGGAGTAGATCGGATCCATGATCTGCTCCGGTGTGCCCCAGCCTTGGGAGGGCCGCTGCTGGAACAGCCCGAGGCTGTCCCGGTCGCCGTAGTCGATGTTGCGCAGCTTCGACTCCTGGATCGCGGTGGCGATCGCGATCGAGGCGGCCCGGGCCGGCAGGCCACGCTGGTCCGCGATCGCGGCGATGGTGGCGGCGTTGCGGGCCTGGTCCGGATCGAGGTGGTAGTCGTTCCCGGCGACCACGGCCGTGCACCGTGCGCTCAGCAACGGCTGGGTACGGGTCAGCCAGGCACCAGCGATCAACCCGAACACGACGATCAGGACGATCCAGAAACAGCCGCGGCCGCGGCCATGCTCACGTGGCATGCAGTGGTCAGGCGGTCAGTTGGCGTGCAAGGCGGCGTTGAGCTCGACCGGGCCCGTGGTGCGGGCCACGACCTCCACCGCCCCGGTGACCGAGTTGCGGCGGAACAGCAACCCGTCCTTGCCGGAGAGCTCGGCGGCCTTGACCACCTGGGGCCCGCCGTTGGCGCCGAGCAGGGTCACCCGCATGCCGGCGGTCACGTAGAGCCCGGCCTCCACGATGCAGTCGTCGCCCAGGGCGATGCCGATGCCGGCCTCGGCGCCGACCAGGGAGCGCCGGCCGACGCTGATCACCTGCTTGCCGCCGCCGGAGAGCGTGCCCATCGTGGAGGAGCCGCCGCCGAGATCGGACCCGTCACCGATCACCACCCCGGCCGAGATCCGACCTTCGATCATCGCCGTGCCGAGAGTGCCGGCGTTGTAGTTGCAGAAGCCCTCGTGCATCACCGTGGTGCCCTCGGCCAGGTGGGCGCCCAGCCGGACCCGGTCGGCGTCGGCGATGCGCACGCCGCTGGGAATGACGAAGTCGGTCATCCGCGGGAACTTGTCGACGCCGAACACCTGCACCGGGCCGCGCGCCCGCAGCCGCAGCCGGGTGTTCTCGAAGCCCTCCACGAGGCAGGAGCCGTGGTTCGTCCAGACGATGTTCGGCAGCACCCCGAAGATGCCGTCCAGGTTCTGCTCGTGCGGACGGACCAGCCGGTGGGAGAGCAGGTGGAGGCGCAGGTAGGCGTCGGCCGGGCAGGTGGGCGGCGAGTCGAGGTCGATGACGACGAGCTGCACCTCGGTGCGCACCTCGCGCAACTGGTCCTCGCCGGTCGCGGCGAGCAGTTCCTCGGGGGCGTTGCCGGCGTCGCCGCCGGCCGGCGGGGCGCCGAGTGCCGGCCAGGGGTACCAGGTGTCGAGCTCGACGCCTTCGTACGTCCAGGTGGTCAGTCCAAAGCCCCAGGCGGTGCGCTCGCTCATAAGCCCCAACCCTAACTGGCCGCACCCCGGATTTTGCAGTGGCGGTGCCAGGGGCCTGTCTCTCGATCCGCGGATCCGGCGCGCTCGTCGTCGGCGGCTGCGCATAGGGTGACGGCACCGGTATCAGCACAGGGAAGAGGTAGTCGGCGTGGTAGGCGGGCTGGACCTGCAGGGGGATGTGGTCGATCTGACCCGCGCCATCTGCGACATCGAATCGGTCAGTGGCAACGAGAAGCGGCTGGCGGACGCGATCGAGACGGCGCTCCGCGAGCTCGGGCACCTCGAGGTGCTGCGCGACGGGGACGCGGTCGTGGCGCGCACCGACCTCGGCCGGGCCAGCCGGGTGGTGATCGCCGGCCACATCGACACCGTGCCGCTGCGCAGGCCGGAGCCGAATCTGCCGGTACAGGTCATCGGCGAGGATCTGCGGCCGGCCGGCCCGGATCGCCGGGTGCTCTACGGCCGCGGTACAGCGGACATGAAATCCGGTGTGGCGGTGCAGCTCTCGGTGGCAGCCGCGGTAGCCGAGCCGACCCGGGACGTCACCTGGGTGTTCTACGACAACGAGGAGGTCGAGGCCACCAAGAACGGTCTCGGTCGCATCGCCCGCAACCACCCGGACTGGCTGGCCGGTGACTTCGCGGTGCTGTGCGAGCCCTCCTCGGCCGGTGTCGAGGGCGGCTGCAACGGCACGCTGCGAGTCGAGGTGCGCAGCCGCGGCAAGGCCGCGCACTCGGCCCGGGCCTGGTTCGGCGTCAACGCCATCCACGGTGCCGCCGAGGTGCTCAACCGGCTGAACGACTACCGGCCGCGCGACCACGTCGAAGTCGAGGGTCTGGTCTATCGCGAGTGCCTGAACGCGGTGCTGATCAACGGTGGAGTGGCGACGAACGTCATCCCGGACGAGTGCGTCGTGACGGTCAACTACCGGTTCGCGCCCAGCCGTTCGGTCGAGGAGGCCGAGGCCCACGTCCGGGAGCTGTTCGACGGCTTCGACGTCGTCGTCACCGACGCGGCCGCGGGAGCGCGTCCCGGGCTCGATCATCCGGCCGCCGCCGCGTTCGTCCGGGCCGTCGGGATCGAACCCACCCCGAAGTACGGCTGGACGGACGTCGCCCGGTTCTCCGAGATGGGCGTCCCCGCGGTGAACTACGGCCCGGCGGAGGCGATCCTGTCGCACACCGACGACGAGCACTGCCCCGCGGAAGCGATCACCCGCTGCCGCGACGCCCTGGCCCGCTGGCTCAGCGACTGAGGTCGGGGGGCGCGGAGCAGCTGAGGCCCCGGAAACCGCTGCCGGCTCAGCGGCTGAAGTCGGGCCCGCTGCCGGCTCAGCGGCTGAGGCCCGGAACCGGAGGTGGGCGCCGGGCGGTCGGGGACCGCGGGACCTTCGCTCGGAGTGTCTCTGTCTCCGGGCAACATCGGATGCTCCTCTCGAAGTGTCCTTCCGCCCGTCGTGGCCTGCTCAAAGGGTCGGGTCAGGGGTCGGGAACCGTCGCGGGGCCCGGCCCTGGGCGGCGCCTTCCCGACATCAACCTTTCGTCGGCTGCCGCGGGGGATCACTCACGTCCACGTGGAGTGCTTCTGTCGCATCGCAACACAAATGTTCCCCTTCGGCGGTACCCGCCGGTCGTGGTGGTCTCGCCGGGGGTCCCCGAGGTCCCGGCCCGGGGTGGAAGTGTCCTGCCAACCGTGATGTGTCCTGCCAGACGGGGCGCAAGTCACGCGTCTGACAGGACGCACCACGGTTGGCAGGACACAAAGGCAGCCAACGATGGGAGCTGCGCCGTTCCGAGGCCCCGGCCGGGCGGTGCCTTCCCGTTATGACTCCTTTGCCACGCCTGCTCGCGGCGTGCTGGCACCTTCTCGCAACGGGCTCCGGGCAACAGGAACGATCCGGTCGCGGCAGGCGCAACCGGCCGGCGCGGTCAGCCATCGCGACCGGCCAGCGCGGCCAGCCAGGCGGTCAGCGCGACCTGCCAGGGCGGCCAGCGCGACCGGCCAGTGCGGTCAGTCCGGCCAAGGCAATCAGGGCGGCCAGAGGCCGGATTACCCGCAGATTCACCAGCAGTTTCCACGGACGGGCGGGAGTTCGAACCCGGTGCCCGGACAGGTCGTCCTACAGTGCCGACGTGACTGATGACGTCGAACACGGCAACTCGACCGCGCCCGGTGCGGGCTTCGGCGGCGTGGGCAACGAGGTGGGCTATGACGGAAACCCGCCCGAGGCCGGCGAGCTGAACCCGGACGGTTACCTGCGCGGCCCGGTGCAGTTCCGGCGGCGACTGGTGCCGCGGACCACCACCGACCAGCGGCTGCTGGACTCCCGCGGCGACAGCGGGTGGGTGCACACCGATCCGTGGCGGGTGCTGCGGATCCAGGCGGAGTTCGTCGAGGGCTTCG
>JBDIAG010000234.1:0-6772 GCA_039812305.1 Actinomycetales bacterium
ATCGAGCCCCGGTTCGCCTCCGGCTACGGGCTGCGCACGATGGCGGACGACGAGTCCGCCTACTGGCCGCTGTCCTATCACTGCGGCAGCGTATGGACTCACGACACGGCCATGGCGATCACGGACGCCACTCCGGTGAGGACAGCCGTGCGCCTGGCCGGAGGACCGTCGGCGCCCCGCGTGATCGAGGCCAGCGCGGCGACGAAGACGGCCAGGAAGGCGATCGAGACGGCCATCATCACCGCCTGAGCCGTGTTGGCCGCGGTGTTCTCGACGATCCACGCGCGGGTGACGGCGCCGGTCACGTTCGGCTGTGGTGAGGGGCTGGTGGCGAACCGGGCGCTGACCGGCTGCGAAGCCAGGTAGGCGAGCAGGAAACCGCCGGCGCCGCCCAGCGCCGCGACGCGGTTCGAGGTGCTTGTCATGGTGAACTCCTGAGGTCGTGGTGGACGACGTCCAGGCTCGTCTCGACGGGCACGAGGGGCGTCCCCCTCGGAGCGGCTTGACGGCTGCGCTGCGTGCGTAGGGGGTCGCAGACGACTACGCCGCCGGGCGTAGCCGTTCAGGACTTGGCGCGAAGGCGCGCCCGGCGTCGCGCCGGACCCGTCAGGCCGGCTCGGCGTCGCGCCGCATCCGTAACGCCAGCCCTGCGTCGCGCCGCCTCGTGACGCCGGCTCGGCGACGCGCTACCCCGTGTCGCCTTTTCCCGCCCCCCGACGTCCGCCCGGCGTCGCGCCGCTCCCGGATGCCAGCCGGCGTCGCGCCCCCCGGACGCCGGGCCCGGCGCACCGTCACGCCAGTCGGACAACGCCCGATCGAGACCAAATCGATACCTCGACCCGGGCGACACGCCGAAGGGCGTCCCCGGTGGAGGCCCTCCCTGTTCCTAATGTCAAGCCCGTGACCATGTTGTCGCCGGCTCCTTCCCCGTCGGTGCGACCGGCCAGTCCGCTGCGTCCCCGTGCGTCGAAGACGACGCGCCCCGCAGCGCCAGCTCCTCGTTTCGAGGGTCTGGATGGGCTGCGCGCGGCCGCCGTCCTCGCTGTGCTGGTCTTTCACCTGCATCCTGGCTGGTTGCCCGGAGGCTTCCTCGGTGTCGACCTCTTCTTCGTGATCAGCGGTTTCCTGATCACGTCGCTCCTGCTGCACGAAGTGCGCACCACCGGGCGTCTGGACCTGCGCGGGTTCTATCTGCGCCGCGCCCGCCGGCTGTTGCCGGCGCTGGTCACGGTCGTCTTCGCGTCCTCGCTGATCGCGCGGCTGGTCGATTCCGACCTGGTGGTCGGGCTCGGCCGCCAGGTGCTCGGCGCCGCCACGTTCTCCACCAACTGGGTCGAGATCGCGGCCGGCCAGAGCTACTTCGACCGCACCGCGCCCGCGCTGTTCATGAACTTCTGGTCGCTGGCGGTGGAGGAGCAGTTCTACCTGCTCTGGCCGGTCTGTGCGTATCTCCTGATCCGCCTGGTGATGCCGAAGACGCGGGTCTGGGCCGCGCTGGGGATCGCGGGCGTCTCCACCCTGGCGATGGCCGTCCTCGTCCATCCGGGGCAGGACGCCACCCGCGTCTACTACGGCACCGACACCCACCTGATGGGTCTGATGCTCGGCGCCGCGCTGGCGTTCGCCTGGGCGTCCCCGATGCGGGTGCGACTGGAGGAACTGCACGAGGCGTGGGGCAGGTGGGCGCTGCCGTCCGCGGTGGTCGTGCTGGCCGGGCTGATGCTGTTCCTCAGCGACGCGACGTCCTTCACCTACCGCGGCGGCATCCTGCTGGCCTGCCTGGCCGCGTGCCTGCTGCTGATCGGCTCGGTGGATCGGATCGAGAACCACCGCACTGTGCTGCAGCGGGTGCTGGACGCGCCGGCGATGGTGTGGCTGGGCACTCGCTCGTACGGCATCTACCTCTGGCACTGGCCGGTGATCCTGGTCGTCGGTCAGCTGCTGCCGGCCGCGGTCGGCACTCTCGGCTACCTGACCACCCGGCTGCTGTGCGTGGCGCTGACCCTGGGTGTCGCCGAGGCGTCCTATCGCTGGATCGAGCTGCCGATCCGCCGTCGTGGCTTCCGGGCGGTCGGGCAGGCCTGGCTGGGCGGGTTGCTGCGACTGCCGCGTAAGGCTCGGCTGGCCACGTCCGGAATGATCGGCCTGCTGGTGCTGGCCTTCGCGCTCACCGTGATCACCGCACCGGCGCAGTCCAAGACCGCTGCCGATCTGCGGGCGAATGCCGCCGCGGCTTCGTCCGGCGCGGCGACGGGGGAGCAGGCGGTGAAGACCGGCGTCCTGCCGCTCTCCGAGGCGCAGCGGAACAAGGGCTTCACGATGCCGACCGGCAAGGAGATCGACGGATTCGGCGACTCGATGATGGTCGGCGCCGTGCACGCCATCGAGTACTACCTGCCCGGCACGCGGGTGGACGCGAAGTCCAACCGACGCTGGAGCGACGGGCTGGCCGCCGTGCGCGAGCGGGGCTCCGGCATGCGCCGTGCCGTCGTCCTCGACTTCGGCACGAACGCCGGTATGGACGAGAAGTCCATGACGAAGATCCTGGACGCGCTCGGCCCCGACCGAATGGTCGTCATGGTGAACGAGTACGGCAACTTCTCTCGGGTGCCGAAGGATAACGAGACGCTCGAGCGGGTGGCCGCGGGCCGTCCGAACGTGATCATCGCGGACTGGGCGGCCACCGTGCGCCAGCATCCGGACGCGCTGCAGTCCGACGGGATCCACCCGAGCCTGCGAGGCTCCCACTACTACGCGGCCACCGTCCGGGCGGCACTGGCGGAACTGAGCCAGCGGCACACCGGAACCAAGGTCGCGCTCGAGGAGTTGCCGATGCCGTGACGTGCCTCCTTGCGATACCGGCCTTGGTCCCGACATAGTGGCTCATCCCGTTGAGTGGGGCGAGCTCTGGTTCGGCCGTCCGTTCGGTGGGGCACTGTGGCCAGCGGCGGTTGCGGGACGACCCTGTGGCGCCGAACGCAACGAAGGGACATTTCGCTGATGCGGCTTCTCATCATCGGCCCACCCGGCGCGGGCAAGGGCACCCAAGCGAAGAACATCGCCGAGCACTACTCGATACCGGCGATCTCCACCGGTGACATCTTCCGCAAGAACGTCAAGGAAGAGACCGAGCTGGGGCTGAAGGTGAAGGCGATCATGGAGTCCGGCGCCTACGTGCCGGACTCGATCACGAACGCGATGGTGCGCGACCGGCTCGCCGAGGAGGACGCCCAGGCGGGATTCCTGCTCGACGGCTACCCGCGCACGGTGGACCAGGTACGCGAACTGGACGAGATCCTCGCCGACCAGGGGCATCCCCTCGAGCAGGTTCTGGAGCTGGTCGTGGACACCGACGAGGTGGTCGGCCGCCTGCTCAAGCGGGCCGAGATCGAGGGCCGGGCGGACGACACCGAGGACGTCATCCGGAACCGGATGAGCGTCTACGCCGAGCAGACCTCGCCGCTGACCAAGATCTACGCCGATCGCGGGCTGCTCGTGCAGGTGGACGGCCTCGGAGCGGTCGACGAAGTCTCGGATCGGATCTTCGCCGCGCTCGGTAGCAAGTAGCCGACCAGTCGTTCAGGCTGGGTCACCGTCGGTGACCCAGCCTGACCTATCTCATGGTGTCGTGAGCGGGCCGGTCAGGCGCCGGCACCCATCGCAGGCATGGCACTGCCGATGCGCTTGACGGAGTGGTGCAACGCCTCTCCGAAAGGGCTGAAGGCGCCGATCTGGCGGATCAGGTCGTGCAGCGCCGCCGGCGGTTGCCCGGCTGCCTCGGTCTTGAGCACGCGTCGTGCCACTCCTACACCGTCCAGGATCACCAGCAGCGCCGCGTCCTGCGGCGAGCAGGAGCCGCCGGCCAACGCGTGCCGGAGGCGAATCCGGATCGCGCGGTCCACCGAACCTTCCAAGAGCGGGTACCGAGCCGGTATCAGCCCCAAGAGGCGGGCCCGGCCGTTGCCGAGCACACCCCGATTCTGTAGCTCCCGCACCGTATCCTGCTCGGGACTGCGCAGCTTGCGGAGTACTACCGACATCGGTCGGCTTGCCAGGGCCTGCATCTGCGTTAGCACGGGATCCATCGCGGGCTCCCCGACCGGGTCAGCGTTGATGACGTCGATCACCGGGTCCGGACCCCGGCCTATCCGAAGCCGCCCCTTGTCGGCCAGATCCACGATCGCAGCAGCGGTGCAGCCGAGTTCCCGACGCTTGTCCCAACCTTCGATCATTCCCGAGGGAACGGCCATCATCACGGTGAGCGCTTCGCAGATCAACATCACCGCACGCTACGCCGGCTCACACGCGACAGGTTCCTCCAAAAGTATGAGGCCGCAGGGTGTAACGCCTTGATTGTCGCTATTCCTAGCGTGGGGGTGTCGCATCCAGCGGCCCCGACGGCATCCATCTGTCGTCGGTGAGGATCTGATGTTTGGAGCATCACGTGAACGCAAACCCACCTAGGGGGACGGCCGTCGCCGATCTCTTGGACGAGCTGACCGAACAGGACTACGCCGCTGTCTCAGGCGCCTGTTCGACCAACACGTTCACACTCAGCGATCGCTACGGCAACGATGGCTGGTTCTGCACGATCACCGTCGAATGCATGAAGTGGTGCTGACCGCAACCTTCGATCGATTCGACCCTGAGCTTCACACCACGACGAGATTCACACTGCGAAAGGACTCATCCGATGCAGCACGACGATAAGACCGGTAGCTACTCAGCCGGCGAACTCGAGGAACTGAACGACGTCACGGCGTTCGGCGGCACTACCCCGAGTTCGTGGACCTGCGGGACTTTCCTCACCATCATGATCTGCCCGACCTCCGCGTGTACGAGCCGCTGCCCTCGCTGACCTATCCAGGTCGGAAGGTCAGCGTGGACAGCTGATCCGCGAGGGCCAAGTGGGGAGGGACGCGAGCCAAGCGCGTCCCTCCCCATACGAACCATTCTTCCACGGAGACCACCCATGACGAGCCCTATCCCCCTGACGGATCTTTTCCCGGAGTTGACCGGCGACGAGCCGGAATCCTTCCTGCAATCCCTACGTCCGCACCAGAGAAACCCTGTTTCACGACCGTTGCCGGCCGCACCACGTGCAGTGACCTTGCCCAACATCACCGAGAGCCATCCCTTCCAGCTCATAGTCGAGGCACTGCTTGCCGACATCGAATCCGACCGCATCGAATATCGCCACCTCGAATCCGGAGCCGTCAGCTCTGTCGACAGCGACTCGGCCGACACCGAACCCTGCGAGTTGAAGACCGCCGACGTCCCGTACATCGACCTTGATCGCGCCGCCGACGCGACTCGCAACGACCTCTTCCGAGTGGCCCTGGCCGATCTCCTGATGCGACCCCTGTGCGAGCAACTTGCTGCCGCCTCGCGTGGTCGTACCCTGCACGGGGCGACTCCGCATGAGCGGTATCTCGATTTTCAGCGGCAGATTGCGGCCGATACCGCCGCGTTCTTTGAGTGCTATCCCCAGTCGTGGGCATTCATCTGTACCCGGCTCGCGGCGACGCGGACGTTCCTGGCGGAACTGACCCGCCGCCTGGCCGACGATTGGGTCGACGTGGTACGGATGTTCGGGTTGGATCCGGGCGATGTTGTGGTGCGGATCGAGCCCAGTGGCGACCCTCACAATGGTGGACGCCGGGTCACCGTACTGCATACCCAGGCGGGGCGCCGCGTCGTGTACAAACCCCGGCCGGTGGACGGTGAATGGGCGTATGCGCGGTTCGTCCAGCGGCTGACGCCGCTAGGCATCAATCTGTCCGCCGCTCGTGTGCTGCGCAGGTCGGGCTACGGATACATGGAGTACCTCGAGCCGGCGGACCCTCCCCAACCAGGCCCGCTGGCATACGCCAGCGGGCGGCTGGCGGCAGTGCTGTACGCGCTCAACTGCCGAGACCTGCACGTGGAGAATGTGGTTGTCACTTCACGCGGTCCCGTTCCGATCGACCTCGAGACGGTGTTGCATCCGCATCGTCTGGGTGCTGACGGGGCAGCGATCCCTCCGGTGGATGCTCATCAACTGCTGGAAGCCTCCGTGCACGGCCTCGGACTCCTACCTCTCGTGGTCGCTCGATCAGGTCCGAGAGCGGATCCGGGCTACTACGACGTCGGCTTCCTCGGCGGCGCCCGCGTCGTCGGCGGTGGCCCTTTTCGCCGGCATCGGCTGGTAGAGGAGTTCACGGATGCGATGCGTTGCGTCCTCGACAAGCCGCAAGCCACAGTGACGGAACCGATACTGGAGGTCGAGACCGTTCGCGAGTGCGCGAACCTCTTCAGCGATGGTTTCACCGAGGTGTACCAGGTCCTGGTTCGGCACCGGCGCAAGCTGTCCGATGCCGTCCGGGATTGTTTCTCCGGTTTGCGTCTGCGTTACCTCCATAACCCGACGATGCTGTACGCGCAGGTCTTACACACCCTTGATTCCGCGCCTGCGGGCGCATCCGCCGATCTTGCCCGGGTTCTGTCCTCTCGAATTGGATTGAACAGCTCGGGCATGCCAGTTCTGGTGGTCGCCGAAGTCGAGGCGCTGCTCAGTCAGGATATTCCCTACTTCACCGCGCGCTCCGACCAAGCCCAGGTCTTCTGCGCCGACGGAGACCGATCGGTCGGGGAACTGGTGGCCTCGCCGCTGGAGATGGCGCTGGACAAGATCGCCCGCCTCGGCCAGCAGGACCTGCGGACGCAACAACGGCTGATTCGTGTCGCGTTCTGCGCCACTGTGCCCGACGAGGACATCCGGCCCAGCGGCTCA
>JBDIAG010000235.1:0-6770 GCA_039812305.1 Actinomycetales bacterium
CAAGGCCTTGCGCGAGCTCGCGGCGTTGCTGGTGAACGACGAGTGGATGTCCGACGCTGAGGCGGAGAAGTGGTGCGAACTTCAGGAGTCCACCATTGTCCGCGACTTCACCACCGGCAACCAGGATGGCTGCCAGGTCGCACACCACCTGGCCGCGGTAATGCAGCACCAGCCTCCCGGCCGGATTGACGACCGCGCCGATCGCCGACCGCAACCCCGGTCTACTCCGCCAAGAAACCGCACCGCCGAGGTCCCCGCCAGCGACACGACCCCGGCCCCGTCCGCGGTGACTTCAACCCCGACGCCCACCACGTACGATTCACCACGAGGGTGCCTCCCAACACGCGAATGCGAACCTTAGACAAGGTCCATTCTCGTTACAGGACAGGCACGCTTACCCCGGAACCACCGACCCACCCAACCCGGGCGCGGGCAGCCAGCCAAACCGCCCCGCAGCGGCTCTGGCACGCCAGCCAAGGAAGCCCAGGGCGATGAAACGGACCAGTAGAGCTAGGGCATGGGCTCCCAACTTTCAGATGTCGCCGATTGGGTGAGCCACTCGTGAAGCGGGTGTGTCACCTCGCTTCGAGGTGTCAGCATCCCGGATTCCAATTCGATTTCCCTCCCCATCGGATCGACAAATGTAGTGCGTGCAGTGTCTGTGCTATAACGTTTTTGATAGGTGCCCGGAGCGAGATCATTGACTGTGACTCGCGTATATACTGAAGTATAGGCATGGTCATTATCCCATACCGCCGTAAATCCCCATAAAAGGCGTCTCGATTTGTCAAATGCACTAACGTCGAAGCCTTCGCTCTCTTTGCGCGAGAGCCTCATAGCAAGTTGATCAACTACCTGCGCTTTGTCCGCGAGACCATTCATGCCGTCGATCTCATAGATGAACTCCATGCCGTCGATCTCATCTATCCATGCCAAGCATGGTGTGGCATGCGGACTGGCCGGTTCACCGGTGCATGGGGCGCACTGGTTCATCGTGAGGGCCGTCGATTCCCTCGGCTGCCCCGGGTTGCCAGTGGCTGACGGCAACACTTGCGGACCACTTGCGGACCTGGGGCGCTTACCCGTACGAGTACGCACGGTGATCCACGATGTGAAGCAGCCTCGGCAGGTTGCGAGGCGACGACCATGGCCGCCACCACGACGTACGTCGATACATCGCCCGCCGATGGACCGAGCATCGGCGCCACCTTCGAAGCACAGCTGCCTCGTTCGGCGCATATGACTTGACTCACTTCGGGAGGCTCCACATGGCCGCACGCGACGCATGGACGGGGCGAGATCTGCGCCAATTTCGACATCGACAACTGCATTGACGTCGAGGAGCGATATCGCGAGACTGACCCTGTCTTCTCTCGATACCTTTCGGCCAAATCGCTCGTCGCTGGCCCAGACAGGCGGGAAGTCAGGATTGGCAGCCATACGCTGATCTGCTGAAGTTCGGCACCGACATCGAAGCGTCGTCGGAGGCCGACGAAGACCTGCTACTCGCGGCGGCTGCACTACGAACGGTCGCATACGGCGCCAAGTACTTCTCCGACGGGGGCGCCCGGATGAGAGTGGCTACGCTCCGCCTTGACGAGCGAATTCGCAGCCATTTGGTTTACTGATAATCATCGATCGAGGTCCAGAGGACGTTACGTCGCAGGCTCTCGCATACCGTGTAAGCATGACTCCTGCAAACGCGCCTTTCTAGCCATTGCTGGTCGTCAACTTGGCATCGATTCTCTCTGAGTTCCTAAGTGGGGTTATTCAGCGCTGGTGGTTGCCCCTTGGGCCAACGCGAGACTTGTTGGCTAGTCCGATGGGCAAGAAACGCTGGGGCAATTGACGTGACACTACTTCAATCCTTTTCTTGGCTCCCTCGACAGTCCATCGCAATCGGGGTGCATTGCGGATCTGAGGCCTCCAGCCTCGAGGAAGCTACGTGTCAGCTCGGCGTTTGCGGCCGAGCAGATGGGCTGCGGGGCTGGCGCAGCTCCAAAACGGTGGCGCTTGATTCGGTTGTGATGGTCCAACGCAGCAGGTCCCCGCCCGAGCGACGCACAACCTGGCGCGGCGCCTCAACCTGAGGACCTCGGCGTCCACCGGATCGTTTCAGGATTCTCGCGGATGGTCGCCAGCCCGAGTGTGGTCAGGGGACGTCTGCTTGGTTACGCCTTGCACGCAGGTGCTGTTGCACACCGGGCACTTGGCTGAGATAACACATCGTTGTGTCATCTCAGTTCTACGTGTTATTTGTGTGACATGCCGACCGACGAGCAGCTGACCTTCGCCGACCACCTGGGGCGCCGTTATGTGCAGGAGCAGAACGTCCCACCGGTGGCCGGTCGGTTGCTCGGCTATCTGGCGGTGTGCCGACCGGCGGCGCAGACGATCAACGACTTGGCGGATGCGCTGCTGGCAAGCCGAAGCGCGATCACGCAGGCAGCCGTGCTCTTGGAGGGCAGGGGGCTGGTGGAGCGGTCCCGCGCTCGCGGCGAGCGGGTGGATCGCGTTTCCGCGCGGTTGGAGCGACTCATCTCCGAGCAGGACTACGACCCCGCCGGCTACCTCGACGCTGCGGCGCTGCTCCGGCGCGGCGCCGCCCTGCTTGACGAGGACGACTCGGGTCGTCGAGAGGCGTTGGAGGAGTATGCCGCACTCTATGACTTCCTGGCCGACCGGATGCCCCGACTCAGGGATGAGTGGCTGATCTACCGCGACTCCCTTCTCGGTGCCGACCGGAAGGAGGCGCGGAGCACCTGACGCCACCGATCCCCCGCCCACCGCCTGTCATTCGGGCCTGACTTCGGCGCACACGCACGTCTGACGAACAACGGGGGACGCGTGGGTCGAGTGCGCCCTCGCGTCCCGGCCGACCGAGCCGCAGCACATCACTACCGATGCGAAGGTCACTCATGCCATCCACTTCTCCGCCGGCGATTCAGATCACCGGCCTGCACAAGTCGTTCAAGGACAACCACGTCCTGCGCGGCATCGACGTGGACATACCCGTCGGCATCGTGTTCGCCCTGCTGGGAGCCAACGGTTCCGGCAAAACGACCATCATCAACATCCTCACCACCCTCCTGCCTCCTGATGCCGGCACAGTCCGAGTCGCCGGCCACGACGTGGTGACGCAACCGGATGTCGTGCGTGCCTCGATCGGTGTCACCGGACAGTTCGCCGCCGTCGATGGACTGCTGACCGGACCGGAGAACCTGCGGATGATGGCCCGGCTCGCTCACCTCGATAAGGCTCGCGCCAGGACACGGGTCGAGGAGCTGCTGCATCGGTTCGACCTCGGCGGCGTGAGCTACCCGGTGGCCGGCTACTCCGGCGGGATGCGGCGTCGACTGGACCTGGCCATGTCGCTGATGCTCGACCCCGACATCGTGTTCCTGGACGAGCCGACCACCGGCGTCGACCCACGTGGCCGCGCGGTGATGTGGGACATCGTGCGCGACCTGGCCAAGCAGGGCACGACCATCTTCCTGACCACCCAATACCTCGAAGAAGCCGACCAACTCGCCTCCCGCGTCGCCGTTCTCGCCGACGGGAGAATCGTTGCCGACGACGCCCCGGCCGCGCTCAAACGACGGGCAGGCAGCGGCCATCTTGAACTGGACCTGCCCACCGCTGAAGCGCTGGCCGAAGCCGCGCGTCTGCTGCCCACCGCGACAGCCGACACCGATGCACTGACGCTGCGGGTCTGCGAAGGCACCGACCCCAAGACGATCAAGGACCTTCTCGTCCGTCTCGACCGCGAACACGTCACCGTATCGAGCCTGCGGATCGTCACTCCCGATCTCGATGACGTGTTCTTCGCCCTCACCGACACCCTTCGCGCCAGGGCCGACGCGGTACAGGAGAAACACCCATGAGCACCGCCAGCCCTCGCCCGTTCAGCGACACGATGACCATGCTGTGGCGCAACCTGCTGCACAACGTGCGCTACCCCAGCGGGCCCATCACCGTCGTCGGCGTCCCGCTGATCTTCCTGCTGCTGTTCGTCTACGTCCTCGGACAGACCTTGGGCGCCGGCATCACCACTGGCGGCACCCGCGAGCAGTATCTCGCCTACATCACCCCGGCGATCCTGCTCATGGCCGCTGCCTCGGCACCACAGATGATTGCCGTGTGGGTCTCGATGGACATGAGCGAGGGCATCGTCGCCCGCTTCCGCACGATGGCCATCTGGCGCGGCTCGGTACTCGCCGGACACGCGCTCGGCGGCGCCATCCTCATCACCGCCGCCGTCACAGTCCTGCTGGGCGTCACACTCCTGCTGGGCAACCGACCGCAAGCTGGTGTCCTGGACTGGCTCGCCATCGTCGGCCTCATCGTGCTCGTCGGCTTCGCACTGTCCTGGCTGGCCGTAGCCTTCGGGCTCGCAGCCCACAGACCCGACACCGCCAGCAACCTGCCCCTGCTGCTGATGCTCCTACCCCTGCTCAGCGGTGGGTTCGTCCCCGTGGAATCCCTCCCGGAGTGGTTGCAAGGGTTCGCCCAGTACCAACCGTTCACGCCCATCGTCAGCACCATCCGCAGCCTCCTGGCAGGGGACGCCGAGGCCAGCGACGCCGCATGGGCGGTGGGCTGGTGCCTCGCCATCACCCTCCTCGGCTACGCCTGGTCGCTGTGGCTCTACCGCCACCACACAACCTCCTCCACAAGCCGAGTCACAGCCGGCTGAGACGAGAACCAGCCGGCACTCTCCCCGTCGCGAGCGGACCACCTGCAGGACCCAGCATGAGTCGTCGGGACGAACAGAACCTGTACGACTCGGCGGCGACACATGGAAAGGCTGTCCTCGTTCCCACCGCAGATGAGCCGTCCACGCACGTCCCAACTGGCCGGTCTCGGCCGCTCCTTCCATGTGAGCACAGCCGAGTCATCACGCCGATCCAACCCCACACTGGCGGACCTTAGCCACTTCTTGGGCGATTTGCGCTCCGACCGATTTGCGTTTCCGCAGGTCAGGGGCCTGTACTTGCTGCTCCCGCGACTGGACTCGAACCAGTAACCGTCCGAAAAGAACTCGACTGCAATCCGGACTTATCGATACTCGACGCCGGCTGTCATCCATAGCGTCTGACCTGCACCAACGGCGGCCCAAGCGAGCACCTGCCATGAATGTGGTTCGACGGGGTTGACATCACGCGGACGCAGGTGCTGGTGACAAGAATCCTGATGGTTCGTGGTACCCCCGACAGCGGTAGGTGCGGCATCGTGGAGATCACCTCTCCACAGGCCACGAGCTCGACGCGTGGCTGGGCCTGGGCGAAGGCGGGGCAGCGCCTAACCGAGAGCGTGTCGATCCCGGCGAGGTGGTCAGCATCCGCGGAGGTCTCTGCCTGGCGTCTACGGGCGAGACAACACGATCGCCGTCAGGCAGGAAACTCGGGGAGCAAAGTGAATGCTTGAATGTGACGTGGGCGCACTACCCGAAAGTGTCGGTGGTCAAGCGTCGCAATCTCGCTTACTTTGAGCCTCTCGGCGAGGGCGATCACCGTTGCATCGGTGGTGCCGAGCGGCAGATCCTTGTACCGGGCCACCAAATCGGCGACACGGCTCATGTCGGCGACGGTGAGGCTGATCAGCTCGAAGCTCCCGTCTGCCACGGATTCGAGGAAGGCGATCTCGGCGAACGTCCCGATCTTTGCCTCGAGCATGTAGCCGACCTCGGCCAGAACCGTCTGGGGTAGGAGCAGGCGACGATCGGCCAGCCGCAGACCCGTGAAGAGTTCGACGCAGGCGTGGTAGTCGGAATCGTTGCGGTCGGCCGCAGCGAAGATCGGGCCGGTATCGCAGATGATCACGAGCGCCGTGCGCCGAATCCTTCGGCAAGGATCTCGTCGACTCGCCGCGCGTTGTCAGTGCGGCCGTCGTTGGACTCTCCGACGCCGAAGAAGCGTGGTGGCCACTGGCCGCGCGGCGTAGCGGTGGCCAGTCGGCGGACATCGGCGAGCACCACCTCGACCTGATCATCGGGCAGGCCCTCGATCAAGTGCAGCAACTCGTCGCGGTCCGCGGTCATATAGCTGATTGTAGGTGGACCAAGCCCACGATAAGGCCAGCCCCCCTGTCCCCGAGCCTCACGAATCTGAACTCGGCCAGATACCCGGCCCACACCATTCGTTGAAGCGGGCGTCGCTCTGGGCAGTCACACCCGGGGCCCTGCGTCGCCCACACCCAAATCAGCAGGTCAGTTACTGAGAGTGACGGATCCGGTTCCCAACACTTGCGACCTGGAGGGAGAATCCACGCCAAACCCAGGCAGCACTTGCGGACCTATCCCGAATCTCCGGGCGATTTACGCCACGCCGATCTACGTTTCCGCAGGTCAGGGGCCTGTTCCTGCTCCCGCGACTGGACTCGAACCAGTAACCGTCCGAATAGGACACAAGTGCAATCCGGACTTGTCAGCGTTTGAGGTTGGCTGCCGCAGACTGGGCCTGGCCTGCGCAAACGCTGGGAAGAGCGCCCGCTGACCTGACAGTGGCTTGGACGGGTTGACCGTGGCTGACGTCAACACTTGCGGACTACTTGCGGACCTCGGACGCTTTACCCATACGAGTACGCACCGTGAGCACATGCTCCGGCCTGGCTGTCTGCTACCCGAGTTGACCCTGCGACCGCGGGTCGCGCCTAGGAGACTGCTGAACAAAGGCGTGTCTCCCGCGGTCGTGGGGTGGACTTGAGATCCTGTGGGTATGCAGGGTGAGTCGGATCGGCAGCGTGAGTTGCTGGATGTGGAGTCGGTGGCT
>JBDIAG010000236.1:0-6766 GCA_039812305.1 Actinomycetales bacterium
GGCGGCCGCCGCCAGGACGGGAATGCCGGCCGGAGTCAGCGGCACGGCGACGACGCAGGTCGCGGCGGCGCCCACCGCGGCCAGGCGGGCGAGGCGGGTGTTCAGCCGCGGCCAGAGCAGGGCCAGGAAGGCGGCGGCCGCCGCACCGTCCAGCCCGTACTGGCGCGGGTCTCCCAGCACGTTGCCGAGCACCGCGCCCAGGGCGGTGGTGAGATTCCACAGCGCGAACACGGCCGCTCCGGTGATCCAGAATCCGCGTCGCCGCTCGTCGTCCTCGCTCTGGGCCAGGCCGACGGCGGTGGACTCGTCGATGGTCAGCTGCGCGGCGAGCGTCCGGCGTCCGAGCCCTCGGCCGATGAGCCCGAGCATCGGGACGACCTGCAGCGAGTAGAGGCTGTTGCGGAAGCCGAGAAGGCCGGCGGTGGCGGCCGCGGCCAGGCCACCGCCGCCGGTGCCGATGATCCCGACGAACGCGAACTGGCTGCCCCCGGTGAACATCAGGAGGCTGAGCGCGCAGGTCTGCCAGACGGACAGTCCGGCGGCCACGCTCAGCGCCCCGAAGGAGATCCCGTAGGCGCCGGTGGCGAGCCCGACCGACAACCCTTGGCGGGCTGCCGGGCTCGTCCGCAGACCCGATGTGTTCACGCGTCCCCCTTCGGTGTGGGTCATCCGCGGCCTTCGCCGGTGTCGTCGGTCAGGATGGCCGCCAGGTGGATCTCGATCACGTCCGCCGACTCCGAGGCCAGCCGGCGTCGTCCGCCATCGTCACGAAAGCCCGCCGAGACGAAGAAGTCCTGGCGGGCCGCGTCATCCTCCGGGCACCACGTGCCGAGCCGGCCCAGCCCGTGCTCGCGGGCGTGGTCGGCGGTCGCCGCGAGGAGCCGGGAGCCGTGGCCGTGCCGTTGATGGCCGGGGTCGACCACGAGGGTGACGATCTCGCCGGTGTCGTCGCATGCGGCGAAGCCGACCACCCGGCCGGAGTCGATGGCGACCTGCATCCCGTGCGCGGCCGACGGTGGACGCTTCAGCGCCTCCTGCCAGCCGGCCGCGAGTCGCTGGGGCGTCATCGCGTTGAGCACGTCCCGTGGTGCGATGCCGGCATAGGCCGCCAACCACGCCCTGGCCTGCACGGATCCGATCGCTTCGGCGTCGTCGGGTCGCGCCGCTCGCACGTGCGCCGGCGAGGGCCGCGGGTGCGGCATCGGCAACGGCTGCGGCGCCGGCTGGCGGGGGTCGGAGGTGTCGGCCACGACGTCCATCCTCTCCCGTCCCGCTGGGCTTCTCTGCCAGGTCCCGTCCGCTCGAATCGATTAGACTACCGTCGTGGCTTTGCCGGGAGAACTCACCGATCGCACCTTCGACGCCGTTCTGTTCGACATGGACGGCACGCTGATCAACTCGATTCCGGCGGTGGAGCGCTGCTGGCTGCGGTGGGCTCACGAGTTCGACGTCGATCCGATCCGGCTGCAGGGGATGCACGGAGTGCCGGCCATCGGCGTGGTCTCGCAGATGCTGCCCGAGTCCTTCACGACCGGGCGCTGGCCCGGATCGTGGAACTGGAGGAGAACGACACCGAGGGCATCGTGGTGCTGCCGGGTGCGCTGGAGGCGTTGTCGTCGCTGCCGGCCGGGCGCGCGGCGATCGCAACCTCCTGCACGGACGGGCTGGCGAAGGCGCGGATCGGTGCCACCGGGCTGCCGGTGCCGCCGGTGCTGGTCACCGCGGAGCAGACCCCGATCGGCAAGCCGGCGCCGGAACCGTATCTTCTGGCCGCCGACAAGCTCGGCGTCGACCCGCGACGCTGCCTGGTCGTGGAGGATGCCACCAGCGGAATCCAGGCCGGGCGGGCCGCCGGGTGCGCGACGCTCGCGGTGCTGACCCATCTGACGCCGGGTTCCAGCGGCGCCGACGCCGAGGTGCCGGATCTCAGCGCCGTCCGCTTCGACGTCGGGTCGAACGGAGTCACCCTGGCGCCGGCGATTCGTCCGGTGGTGGGCTGACGCGGGCACTGAGGGTGCGCCGGGAGATAAACGGTGCAGTGTCGGTTTCTGGGCGGGATGCGTGACAAGGCGGAGGTCCGCCCTCGTAGCGGAGCTACGTGGGCGTGGCCGACAACGCCGTCACGCGCCCGATCCAGGAAGCGACACGCAGCGTTTATTTCCCGACGGGCCCTTAGGCTGACTTGCGGGCCCACGGAGGCTGCCGGGGTCGACGGCCGGCGCGGCGGGCGTCCGGTGGGCAGGGAAGGAGTCGGCCGTGATCGTCGTGTTCGGCGCGAAGCGGATTCGCGAGATCATCGGCGTGCGAACGATGATCTGCCGCGAGTGTGGCAACGAGGCCGCCCAGCGACTGACCAGGGCGGATCTCAAGTTCACCCTCTTCCTGGTTCCTGCGGCCACCCTCTCCACCCGTTACGAGCTGGAGTGCGTACGCTGCGCGAGCACCTCCCGGCTGGACCGGGCGTCGGCGGAACGTCTCGCTGATAATGGGACTCACTGACGAACCGCGACGAGAGTTTGGACGACCGTGATCGAGCACTACACACCTCGCGAGATCGAGCAGATGCGCCCCGCGGGCGTCTTCGTGGCCGACGTGCTGGCCACCTTGCAGCGGGAGATCACGGTCGGCACCGACCTTCTCGAGATCGACGCCCGGGCCCATGAGCTGATCCGGGAACGGGGCGCGACGAGCTGCTACATCGACTACCACCCCTCCTTCGGGGCCTCCCCGTTCGGCCACGTCATCTGCACCTCGGTGAATGACGCTGTGCTGCACGGCCTGCCGCATCGCTACCGGCTGCGGGACGGCGATCTGCTGAGCATCGACTTCGCCGTGTCGGTGGACGGCTGGGTGGCCGATTCGGCCCGCAGCTTCGTCGTCGGCCAACCCCGGGACGAGGACCTGGCCGTGATCGAGGCCACCGAGGCCGCCCTGGCGGCGGCGATCGAAGTGGCCCGCCCGGGCAACAAGCTCGGCGACATCTCCGCCGCGATCGGAGCCGTCGCCCGCGAACGCGGCTACCGGGTGAACCTGACCTTCGGCGGGCACGGTGTCGGCCGGGTGATGCACGCCGAGCCGCACGTGGCCAACGACGGGCGGGCCGGGCGGGGTCTCAAGCTACGTCCCGGACTGGTGATCGCGATCGAGCCGTGGTTCATGATCGGCACCGACGAGATCTACACGGACGAGGACGGCTGGACCCTGCGCAGCGTCGACGGCTCGCGCGGCGCGCACTCCGAGCACACCATCGCCCTCACGCACGCCGACCCCATCGTCCTCACCGCTCGTCCCGACTGACCCCGGCTCACCGGTGCGGTCTATCGCACTCCGGCGGGACGGCCTTGCGGGTAGGGGATGTCGTCGAGGGTGGTGGCCTGGAGGACCTCGATGACCTTGGCCGCCTCGGTCGCCGGATTGACGAAGGCCAGCCGGAGCGCGGTCGCGCCCTTCCACCGCGTCGGCACGCAGAGGATGATCCCGGCCTTGGCCAGCAGCACCGACCAGCGGGCGTAGTCCTCGTCGTCCCAGCCCGGCCGGTCGAAGAGCAGCACCGACAGCTCGGGGGACTTCAGCAGCCGCAGCTGGGGCGTGTTCTCGATCGCGGCCGCCACCTCGTGCGCCGTCACCGCGCAGGCCTCGACCGCCTCGCCGTACGCGCGCGTGCCGTGCGTGGCCAGGCTGAACCACAGCGGCAGGCCGCGGGCCCGCCGGGAGAGGTGGATCGCCAGGTCTGAGGGGTTGAGGCTCTCCCGGTCGACGTGGTCGAGATAGCTGGCGTGCTGGGCGTGCGCCGCCCGGGCGGCTCCCAGGTCGCGGTACAGCAGCGCGCAGCAGTCGTAGGTGGCGAACAGCCACTTGTGCGGGTCGACGATGAACGAGTCGGCCCGCTCGATGCCCTCGAAGAGCGGACGCAGTCGCGGGGAGGCCAGACCAGCGCCACCGTAGGCGCCGTCCACGTGCAACCAGATGTCGTGCTCGGCGCAGACGTCGGCCAGGCCCGACAGGTCGTCGATGATGCCGGCGTTGGTCGTCCCGGCCGAGGCGACGACGGCGAAGACCCTGGTGGGATCGGCGATCGTGTCGCGCAGCGCGGCGCCGGTGAGGTGTCCGCCGAGGTCGGTCGGCACCGGGAGCACCTCGACGTCGAGCACCCGGGCCGCCGCCTCGATCGAGGAGTGGGCGCCTTCGGAGCAGGCCAGCTGCCACCCCGCCTCGGGTCTGCCGCCGCGGTGGGCGGCCGCCCGATGGCGGGCCGCGGTGAGGGCGGAGAGATTGCCGAGGGTTCCGCCGGAGACGAAGCAGCCACCGGCGCTCTCCGGCCAGGCGAGCAGTGAGATGAGCCAGGCCAGAGCCTCGTTCTCGGCGTGGATGGCGCCGGCCCCGGATTCCCAGAGCCCGCCGAAGATGTTCGCGCTGGTGGTCACCACGTCGAAGGCCACCGCGGCACCGGTCGGCGCGGCGGGGATGTAGGCGAGGTTCATCGGATCGTCCTGGGCGCGTGTGGCCGGCGCGAGCACGGTGTCGAAGAGCTCCAGGGCGCGTGGGGCGCCGATGCCCTCCGCGGTGATGGTGGCTCCGGTGGCCGCCGCCAGCTCGGAGGCCGGGCGCGCGGTGGTCTTCGGGTCGGAGGACCGGACCACGCGGTTCTCGGCCCACTCGAAGGCGCTGGTGATGATCGCGGACTCGTCGCCCCAGACGTCGGCCCGGCGCCCGGCCAGGAGTGGTGGGTGCGGCGGATGCTCGAGGTCGACCATGATCTCCCCTTGTCCCCAGCGGATCTCGGCGTGACACCATGCTGTTCGTACCCTAACGTTTGGCGGCCGACGGTTCGTGCCCGACGATCTTCACGCCCTCCACACAGCGCCTCGACCTGACATACGCATGTCGATGTCGTACCCAGCGGACATCTGCGTTCTAATGTCCCTATGCCAACTATGCGCACAGCCATCGTCGGAGTCGGAAACTGCGCCGCGTCCCTGGTGCAGGGCGTCCATTACTACGCCGACGCTTCTCCGGAGACCGACGTGCCGGGTCTCATGCACGTCCGGCTCGGTGACTATCACGTCGGCGACATCGAGTTCGTCGCGGCCTTCGACGTCGATGCCAAGAAGGTCGGCCTCGACCTGGCCGACGCGATCGGGGCGAGCGAGAACAACACGATCACCATCTGCGAGGTGCCGAGCACCGGGGTTCTCGTGCAGCGTGGCCCGACCCTGGACGGTCTCGGCCAGTACTACAGCGAGACGATCGAGGAGTCCGACCACGCCCCGGTGGACATCGTCGCCGCGCTGCGCGAATCCCGGGCGGACGTCCTGGTCTGCTACCTGCCGGTCGGCTCCGAGGATGCTGCCCGCTACTACGCCCAGTGCGCGATCGACGCCGGGTGCGCCTTCGTCAACGCTCTGCCGGTGTTCATCGCCAGCACGCCCGAGTGGGCGGAGAAGTTCACCGCGGCCGGGTTGCCGATCGTCGGTGACGACATCAAGTCCCAGGTCGGCGCGACCATCACGCACCGGGTGCTGGCGAAGCTCTTCGAAGATCGCGGCGTCACGGTCGACCGGACGTACCAGCTCAACGTCGGCGGCAACATGGACTTCAAGAACATGCTGGAGCGGCGCCGGCTGGAGTCGAAGAAGATCTCCAAGACGCGGGCCGTGACGTCCAACGTCAGGGCCGAGCTGGCCGCGCGCGACGTCCACATCGGCCCGAGCGACTACGTCGCGTGGCTGGACGATCGCAAGTGGGCGTTCGTGCGGCTGGAGGGGCGCGCGTTCGGCGACGTGCCGATCAGCCTGGAGTACAAGCTGGAGGTGTGGGACTCGCCGAACTCGGCCGGCGTCATCATCGACGCGGTGCGCTGCGCGAAGATCGCCCTCGACCGCGGGGTGGCTGGGCCGGTGACGTCGGCGGCGTCGTACTTCATGAAGTCGCCCCCGGAGCAGCTCCCCGACGACGTCGCCCGGGAGCGGCTGGAGGCGTTCATCCGCGGCGACGTGGAGCGGTAGCCCGTCTCCCTCGGCTGTTGCGCGAGGGAGTCCGATCGATCAGGGTGGCCGTTATGGGATTCTCGCTGATCTTCGTAAGGCTGGACGGCGACGACGGAGCCGACGCCGATCGGGACGGTCTGCGGCGCTTCCTGGCGGCGCGTGGTCTACGGGCGCCGACCGGGCCGGGGGTGGGCGAACTGACCGGCGTCGACGGGGAGCTGCTTGCCTTCGACGGGCGCTGGACCGACTTGCACCTCGATCCGCTGGACAAGTCGGAGCCGCTGAGCGGAGGCATCTGGCATGCCAGCCTGTCGCCCCAGGAATGCGATTTCGTCTTCGACCTGTGCGTGGCCGCCGGCTGGCTGATCGTCAATCCGCAAGGTGATCCGGAGATCCTCGTGCCGGGCGGGACGCATACGCCCGAGCAACTACCGTCCTATCTGGCCGAGGCCGGGGAGACCGCCGTCTACGTCGGTTCCGGTGCGGAGCTTCGCCAGGCCCTGACCAGTGACTTCACCGCCTTCCTGGCCTACCGGGATCAGGTACTGGACGAAAGCCGCAGAGGGACGGGACGAGCGGCCCCCTGAGGCGACTCCGTTCGTGTTGTGGCACGCCAGGCCCGTATCCGGGTTTTCGGTGACAGCATGCGGATGTTCCCCTAGGAGACTGCTGAACAAAAGGCGTGTCTCCCGCGGTCGTGGGGTGGACTTGAGATCCTGTGGGTATGCAGGGTGAGTCGGATCGGCAGCGTGAGTTGCTGGATGTGGAGTCGGTGGCTG
>JBDIAG010000237.1:0-6747 GCA_039812305.1 Actinomycetales bacterium
CTCCAGGTGCACCGGACCGGTCGCGGATTCCTCGCCCATGAGCAGCCGCATCGCGCGGGC
This sequence comes from Actinomycetales bacterium, assembly GCA_039812305.1. Taxonomy (GTDB): domain Bacteria; phylum Actinomycetota; class Actinomycetes; order Actinomycetales; family CAWJMD01; genus JBDIAG01. The sequence continues at coordinate 61 of JBDIAG010000237.1, forward strand.
GCCGATCGCCCGGTAGGGCAGAGCCGCCGTGGTGAGTCCCGGGCGCAGATAGGCCGCGAGTTCCTCGTCGTCGAAGGAGGCGACGGACACGTCGCCGGGGATCTCCCGCCCGCTCTCCGCGACGGCCTGGTAGGCGCCCAGTGCCAGCCGGTCGTTGAGGCACAGCAGGGCCGTCAGCGGCGTCGTCGACAGCACCGACCGGGCCGACTCGTAGCCGCGATCGGGTTCCCACGGCCAGATGTTCACCACCGCGGCCGGCCGCACGCCGGCCTCCTTGAAGGCCCGGTTGATCCCCGCGAACCGATCGGCGATCGTCACCGAGATCCGCTCGTCCGCAATGGCTCTGGGGGCATGGCCGAGCACGACGATGCCGTCCCGGTGGCCGGCGTCCAGCAGCACCCGGGCGAGTCGGTACCCGGCCTCCGCCTCGGCCGGCAGCACTGCCGCGGGCACCTGAGGGCTGAGGCAGTTCGCGGTGACGCACCGCAGCGAGCCCGGCAACCCCGGCAGGTCGACCCTCCGGGCCGCCATGGCCGCGAAGACGATGCCGTCCACATTGCGGTCGATCATCACGTCGAGCGCCTTGGACAGCTGTCGTGGGTGCTCGTCGGTCTCGGCGATGAGAAGGCCGTCATCGCGAGCTTCCACGACGTCGAGGACGCCGCGGATCATCGCCGAGGCGAATCGGGTAACAGTGACGGCATCGGAGATGAAGCCGTAGGTCCCCGTTCGCCCGAGCCGCAACGACCGGGCCGCCCAGTTCGGCCGGTAGCCGAGTTCCCTGGCGACGGCGTGGATCCGTTCGACCGCATCCTCGGACAACCGCGACCCGGGCTTGTTGTTGAGGGCCAGGCTGACGGCAGCCTGCGACATGCCGACGCGAGCCGCCACGTCGGCCAGCGTCGGACGTCCCTGCATCGTCTGTCTTCTCCTCGGTCGGGCGGCCTCCTGGCTATCGTAGAGTGCGGCACATCGCCTACATCGCGTCCCGAGGTGTTGTCCCGTGCCCGGGCGACTGCTACCTTGCGTGCTTAATGCTTTTAGCACGGGCTCAGGCCGATGGAAGGACGTCTAGAACCGAGTCATGCGCGACGAACTGCACAAGGCCGAATCGGCCGTCCACGAACTGTCGGCGACGCGGCTGGACCGCTATTACCCGCGCTTTCACATCGCCGCCGAAGCCGGCTGGCTCAACGATCCCAATGGCATGTGCTGTTTCCAGGGTCGGTATCACGTCTACTTCCAGCACCATCCGTTCAGCGCCCGGTGGGGCTCGCCGCACTGGGGTCACGTCAGCAGCGACGATCTGGTGACGTGGCGGCGTGAGCCGATCGCGATGGCTCCGAGCATTCCCGCCGATGTCGACGGGGTCTATTCGGGTTCCGCCGTCGTCGACGACGACGGCACCCTGGCCGTGCTCTACACCGGCAATGTGTGGCGTAACGGCACGGACAACGACGAAGGCGCGCGGCAGACCCAGTGCCTCGCGGTCAGCGCGGACGGAGTCGAGTTCGAGAAGAAGGGCATCGTCATCGACTGCCCGGCCGACGTCATCGACTTCCGCGATCCCAAGGTGTGGAAGGACGGCGACACCTGGTACCAGGTAGTCGGCATCCGGTCGCTGGACAACATCGGGGAGGTCCTGCTCTACACCTCGCCGGACCTGCGGTCCTGGGAGTTCGATCGCGTCATCTACCGGGCGGACGATCCCGGGGTGTACATGATCGAATGCCCGGACTTCATCCGGCTCGGGGACAAGTGGGTCCTGATCATCTGCCTGATGGGGATGTCGCCGATCGGACACGACTTCCGCAATCAGCACAACGTCGGCTATGTCGTCGGGACCTGGAGCCCCGGCGAGGACTTCGTCCCGGAGACCGGCCTGCGAGTGCTGGACGGCGGCGCGAACTTCTACGCGCCGCAATCCTTCGAAGCCCCGGACGGCCGACGGATCCTGACCGGCTGGATGGGCTCCTTCCTCAGCATCCCGACCCAGGACGACGACGGCTGGTGCGGCCAGATGACCGTCCTGCGCGAACTCACTCTCGGGGACGACAACGCCGTGCGTATGGTGCCGGTCGCGGAGTTCGCCCGCCTGCACACCGCGCAGCACGACCTCGGCGGCTTCACCGTGGACGAGAACGAGTCCCGCACCCTGAGCGATTCCGCGGACGGCCGGGACGTGGAGATCGAGTTCGATCTGACGTCGACCACGGCCACCCGGTTCGGACTGTCGATCGGCACCCCCGGCGGCGAGGAGGCGACGGTCGCCTTCGACGCCCAGCTCGGCCGGGTCGTCCTGGACAAGCACAACGGCGGGCTCGGCGAGCGCGGCTATCGCAGTGTGGCGGTGACCGCCGGCGATTCCCTGCGCCTGCGGGTGCTCGTCGACAAGCCCTCGGTCGAGGTCTTCGTCAACGAGGGCGAGGCCGTCCTGAGCAGTTTCGTCTTCCCCTCCTCGCCGGACCGGTCGATCTCGGTGTTCGCCGAGACCGGGCACGCGAGCGTGACGGGTGCCGTCGTGCGCGAAGTGGGTTCCATCTACGAGGAGGGCTGATACCCGCGAGGGCCAGCCACATCCAACTCATCGACGACGCAAGATGGGGCGAGCACGATGCTCGCCCCACCCTTGTCGTGGAATCGGCCGGGACCTGTTCCCGGCAGCCCTGCGGTCAGCCGACGGCGGCTTCCTCGACCGCCGGAGCGCCGGTGCTGACGGCGATCTTGCGCGGCTTGGCCTCCTCGGCCACCGGGATCGTCAGGGTCAACACGCCGTTGACGTAGTCGGCCTCGATCTTGTCGGTGGCCAGGCCCCGCCCGAGCTGGAGCTGGCGCGCGAAGGTGCCGCTCGCTCGTTCGTGCGAGAGCCACTTCACGTCGTCGCCGGCGATGCCGGGACGCTCGGCGCGCACGGTCAGCACGCTGTCGTTCACGTCGATGTCGATCGACGCCGGGTCGACGCCCGGCAGGTCGAGGACCGCGACGAACTTCTCGCCCGCGCGGTACAGGTCCATGCCCAGGACGCCAGGGGAGGCGTGCCGCTGAACGTCGGCGAAGAAGCGGTCCACCTCGCGGAAGGGGTCGAATCGGGTTGCCATTGTGGTTCCTCCTTTGCTGGAAGTGATGGGCGGTATGGGAAGGTCACTCGGCCTTGGCTCAGAGCCAGTGTCGAAGTTGCCTGTCATGTGCGCCACTTACTTGAGTGACAACGACTCAATGTTACAACGCATTCCCGACTCATGTCACCGACCACATCGTTCAGCCGGCGGCCCGTCCCACCCGGGCGAGGACCCGCACGGCGGCGGGGGAGTCGGCCGGCGTTGGCAGGGGAGGCTTGCTGATCCCCATCTCGTACATCGTGCTGCCGAATCCGTCGATCGACTCGTCGACCCTCGCCAGCTCCGACTCGGTCAGGCCGGCGTCGAGGCCCTGGGAGACGGCCAGGTCCCAGCGATGTACCAGCAGGTCGAAGCCGTAGAAGCGGGTGAGGGTGTCGGCCAGCGTCGTGGGACCGAAGTAGCCCTGGTAGACGGCGCCCACCAACTCGTCGTCAGCCAGGATCGGCTCGATGGCGGCGCGGTGGGCCAGCCACCTGGCCGCCGGGTCGGTGACGGTCTCCTCGGGCAGGTTGGCTCCCCGGCCGATCAGCACGTCGCGCTGCGAGGAGATGATGTGGTCGAGAAGGGCGGCGGCGTCCCACTCGTCGCACGGGGTCGGCGCGGACCAGTCGGAGACGGACTCGATCACCGCCCCGAGACGGTCGGCGTCGGCAAGGAACTGGTGCATGTCGGTTCGCATGCCCCGACGATCGCACGGGCGGCCGCGGCGGGTCTTGAAAGAATCCGACCATGGATCGCCGTCGCTCGTGGAACGAACGGGCCCATCTGCGCGACGCCGCCGGATTCACTCCGCCGGTGCCGCGCCAGGTGTCCTCGCCGGCGCTGGCCGAGGCGATCCGCTGGTGCTGGCTGCCGGCCTGGGACCTACCGCCCGGCGTGGTCAGCGACCAGCGCAGCCTGCCCTACCCGTGTTGCCTGCTGGTGATCAGCAGCGACTACGACCGGCTGATCGGCCCGACGACCGGCCTGTCCGTCAAGCGCCTCGAAGGACGCGGGTGGGCCTGCGGTGTCGTCCTGACCCCGGGTCTCGGCCAGCCGCTGCTGGCCGCCGACGTCTCCACGATCACCGACTCCTACGTCGACCTCGCCCACCTGCGGACCATCGACGCGGCCGGCTTGATCGCCGCCGTCCACGACCGGATGGAACCCGACCCCACGAATCCGGACGCCATCGACGCGGCGGTCGACGCCGTCGAATCCGCCCTGGCGCGGATGGTGCCACTCGACGGACACGGTCGCCTGGTGAACCGGATCGTCGACTGCGTCGAGACCGATCGCACGATCAGCCGGGTCGATCAGCTGGCCCGGCGCTTCGATCTCAGTGAGCGGCATCTCCAGCGGCTGTGCGCGCGGCGGATCGGCCTGTCGCCGAAATGGTTGATCCAGCGGCGGCGCCTGCATGAACTCGCCGAGGCCCTCCGGTCACCGATTCCGCCCGATCTCGCCACGGTCGCAGCCGAACTCGGGTATGCCGATCAGGCGCACCTGACCCGCGACTTCCGCTCCGTCACCGGCCTGACCCCCACCGCCTTCCTGCGCGAGCCCCGCAGCGGCGAGCCGTAGCCGTCGGCCGGCCGGTCGACCCGCGACCCATCGCGCGGACGAGGTACGCAATGATGGCCCCGGCAGACCGGTTTCGACGACGAGATCCTGCTGGGCAGGATCAGGGAGGCACACATGTCCGATCAGGCTGGAACAGCTACTACCTGGCCGCCGAACGACCCGGCCACCTGGCGTCACGTCCCGGCAAGCTCGACGCCGGTCGATCCGGGGCGGGTGCAGAAGCTGCTCGATGCGGAGTGGGAGCGTTTCACCACGGACACCGCCGGCTCCGGCGAGCACAACACCCGGGCCAAGGAATCGCTGCCGCTGGGCGTCACCTCGTCGTTCCAGCACTGGGATCCGTATCCGATCTCGATCGAGTCGGCGCGCGGTGCCTGGCTGACCGACATGGACGGCCGGCGGCTGCTCGACCTGTCGATGGGCTTCGGCGCGATGCTGGTCGGCCACCTCAACCCGGTCGTCGTCGACTCCGTCACCCGCGCGCTCACCGAGACCGGCACGCTCTTCGTCACGCCGTCCCCGCAGGCCACCGAGATGAGCGAGCGTTACTGCGAGCGGTTCGGCCTGGGCCTCATGCGATTCACCAACTCCGGCACCGAGTCCCTGATGTACGCGGTGCGCGCGGCCCGTGCCTACACCGGCCGCAAGGCGGTGCTGAAGATCGAGGGCGGCTACCACGGTGGCTACGACGCGCTCCAGGTCTCGGTCAAGCCGGCGCTGGAGGACATCGGCCCGGCGGACAACCCGATTCCGGACGTGCCGTTCGACGTGGAGGCCGGCACCGTCCACGTCGTCGCCTACAACGACCTGCCCATGCTCGAGCGGGTGCTGGCCGAGCACGGCTCCGAGATCGCCGTCCTGGTGATCGAGCCGGTGGTGGAGAACCTGTCGATCGTCGTGCCCGACGAGGGCTACCTGGCCGCCGTCCGCGAGGCATGCGACCGGTACGGGGTCGTGCTCCTCTTCGACGAGGTGAAGACCGGTCTCACCGCGGGGTACGCCGGCGCGGCGCAGCGGCTCGGGGTCCAGCCCGACCTCATCACCCTGGCCAAGAGCATCGGCGGCGGCCTGCCGCTGGCCGCCTTCGGCGGCAAGCGCGAGGTGATGGAGGTCGTCGTCGACGGCCGGATGGCCCACTTCGGCACCTACAACGGCAACCCGCTGGTGATGGCGGCCGCCAAGGCGGTCGACGAGATCTGTACCCGCGAGGCGTTGGAGGGCGTCGAGGCGCTCAACGACAAGGCGCTCGCCGCGATGGACGAGGTGATCGCAACCTACGAGCTGCCGGCGCACACCGTCGGGCTGGGCGCCAAGGGCTGCGTCACCTGGTCACCCACCCCGGTGCGCAACTACCGCGACTACAAGGGCGTGGACTTCGGCCTGGCCGAGCTCTCCTGGCTGTGGGGGGTCAACCGCAACATCCTCACCCCGCCCGGACTCGACGAGCAGTGGCTGGTCTCCCTCGCCCACACCGAGGACGACATGAATCTGCTGGTGGACGACTTCACCGAGATGGCCAAGGCACTGCGCGGGTAGCGGGTCAGGCCTGGATGTCGCGCCGGGCGAACCGCGTCAGCCCGGCCGTCATCAGTGCTGCGGCGACCACCGTCATGACCACCAGCGGCAGCCAGCTGAACGCCTCGGCCGGCTGCCGCGGGGTGGCGCTGAACGGGAGCACGTCCAAGAGCCAGTCGGGCACGTGCAGGGCGTCCCCGACGATCATGACGAACCACATGGCCACCAGCAGCGTCCAGGACACCGCGACGGTCGCCCTCGGCAGCCAGCCGAACAGTGCGACCGCCACACCGGCCAGCACCATGACCGCGGGCCAGTAGGCCAGGGCGGCCAGCGCAAGCCGACCGGCCTGCGTGCCATCGCCGACCGTCGATCCGTAGACCGCGCCCAGGACGCCGCCGCCCACCGCCAGCAGCACCGCCGTGCCGACGACCGGGATCGCCAGCCGCTCCACCGACCACCGAGTGCGCGACACCGCCGTGGCCAGCTG
>JBDIAG010000238.1:0-6745 GCA_039812305.1 Actinomycetales bacterium
GTCCTCGCCGCGATCGTCAACTGGGCCGGGCTGTTCGGCCTGGTGGCGAGCTTCTTCTCGATCGTGTTCGCCTACTCCCGGCAGCTGTTCGCGCTGTCCCGGGCCGGCTATCTGCCGAAGGCCCTCTCGCTCACCAGCTCCCGGAAGACGCCCTATCTCGCGCTGATCGTCCCCGGCACGATCGGCTTCGCGCTGGCGGCGTGGCTGCAGGACGGTGGGCTGCTGATCAACATCGCCGTCTTCGGCGCCACCGTCTCCTACGTGCTGCTCAACCTCTCGCACATCGTGTTGCGCTTCCGGGAGCCGAAACTGGAGCGCGGCTACCGCACCCCGGGCGGCATCGTGACCACCTCGGTCGCGCTGGTACTGGCCACCGTTGCCGTGATCGCCACCTTCTTCGTGGACATCCGCGCGGCGTCGATCACCCTGGTGGTCTTCCTGCTGGCGATCGCCTATTTCTGGTTCTACTCCCGCCACCACCTGGTCGCCAATGCGCCCGAAGAGGAATTCGCCGCGTTGGCGGCGGCGGAATCCGAATTGCAGTAGCCACCGGTACGCGCCACATCGCCGCCGGATCCATTCCCGCAGTCCGACCGCCACCGACCGAGCAAACCGCAGAAAGCGAGTGGATCTATGAGCGCAAACGGCGACCCGAACACCCGGGGAATGATCACCGTCGAGGAGCTGCGTGCCCTCGCCGCATCCGGCGAGATCGACACGGTCATCGTCGCGATCACCGACGTCCAGGGGCGGTTGCAGGGGAAGGTTCTCGGTGTCGACTTCTTCCTCAACGAGGCGCTGCAACACACCGAGGGGTGCAATTACCTGCTCGCCGTGGACGTCGAGATGAACACCGTGGACGGGTACGCCATCTCCTCCTGGGATTCGGGTTACGGCGACATGGTGATGAAGCCGGATCTGGCCACGCTGCGCCTGCTCCCCTGGCAGCCGGGCGCCGCGCTCGTGCTCTGCGACGGCGCCTGGCCCTCGGGCGACCCGGTCGTGCAGTCGCCCCGCCAGGTGCTCCTCGCCCAGCTGGACCGGCTGGCCGAACGGGGTCTGCAGGCCTTCGCCGGCACCGAACTCGAGTTCATCGCCTTCGACACCAGCTACGAGGACGCCCAGCGCAGCGGCTACCGCGACGTCGTCCCGGCCAATCTCTACAACGTCGACTACTCGTTGCTCGGGTCCGTGCGGGTGGAGCCGCTGCTGCGCGAGATCAGGAACAAGATGGCCGGTGCCGGGATGTACGTGGAAGGCGCCAAGGGGGAATGCAATTTCGGCCAGCACGAGATCACCTTCCGCTTCCGCGACGCCCTGACCTCCTGCGACAACCACTCGATCTACAAGTTCGGCACCAAGGTCATCGCCGCGAACGTCGGCAAGTCGATCACGTTCATGGCCAAGTACAACGAGCGTGAGGGCAACTCCTGCCACATCCACCTCAGCCTGCGCGGCACCGACGGGTCGACCGTGATGGCCGGCGATCGTGAACACGGATTCTCCGAGCTGATGGAGAACTTCATCGGCGGCGTTCTCGCCACGCTGCCGGACTTCACCTATTTCCTGGCGCCGAACATCAACTCCTACAAGCGTTTCGTCAAGGGCAGCTTCGCGCCGACCGCGGTCGCCTGGGGCTTCGACAACCGCACCTGCGCGGTCCGGGTGGTCGGCAGCGGGCCCAGCCTGCGCGCGGAGCTGCGGGTCGGCGGGGCCGACCTCAACCCCTACCTGGCCGTGGCCGCCTTCATCGCCGGCGGGCTGTACGGCATCGAGCACGAGATCCCCGCGCCACCGCTGGTGACCGGCAACGCCTACGAGGCCGCCGTCGACCAGTTGCCGACTACGCTGAAGGAGGCGGCCGGCCGGCTGGACGGCTCGAAGCTGGCCCGGCAGGCGTTCGGCGACGACGTGGTGGATCATTACGTGCACGCGGCCCACGTCGAGGTCGAGGCTTTCGAGAAGGCGATCACGGATTGGGAGAGAGTGCGCGGGTTTGAACGACTCTAACTCGGCTCGTGACGATCCGATTCGCGCCGGGGACGGCCGACGTCCACGAATCGGCATCACCACCTATCGGCAACCGGCCCGCTGGGGTGCCTGGGAGGAGTCGGCGGCACTCCTGTCCGGCACCTATGTGGACTGCGTCGTCGCCGCCGGCGGCACTCCGCTGCTGCTGCCGCCGACCGGTACCGATCCGAGCGTCGTCGAGGATCTCGACGGGCTCGTCATCGCCGGCGGTTCCGACGTCGGGGCGGAGCGCTACGGTGCCGATCCGCACCCGCTGACGCAGTCGCAGGCCCATCGCGACGACCACGACTTCGCGCTGGCCACGGCGGCCATGGACGCGCGATTGCCGCTCTTCCCGATCTGCCGCGGGCTGCAGGTGCTCAACGCCGTGCTCGGCGGCACGCTCATCCAGCATCTCCCCGACGTCCTCGGGGTCAACCGCTATCAGGCGGAACCCGGTGTCTTCCACCGGATCCGGATCGAGACCGTCGGCGGCAGCGAGGTCTCGCAGGTGCTCGGACCGGTCGCGGAGGTGTCGGTCTATCACCATCAGGCGGTGGACCTGGTCGGCCGCGGGCTCACGGTGACCGCCCGCGCCGAGGATGGCACGATCGAGGCGCTGGAGTTCGATCCGCGGGAGGATCGCGGGTGGATGATCGCGGTGCAGTGGCACCCCGAGCGCGATCTCGACGACCTGCGACTGTTCGAGTCCTTCGTGGCGGCCGCGCGGGAGTATCGCCTCTCCCGCCTGAACGATCGCCTCCAGCTGAGGAGCCCCACGCCATGACGGCGACCTTCGACGTGATCAATCCGGCGACCGAGCTCGTCGTGCGCACGGTCGAGCAGACCACTGCCGCCGACGTGGACGCGGCGATCGAACGAGCGCAGCTCGCGTTCGAGTCCTGGCGGGACGTCTCCCCGGCCGACCGGGCCCGGTTGCTGCGCCGCTTCGCCGACGCCGTGGACGCCGATCTGGAAAACCTCGCGCAGCTCGAGGTCGCCAATGCCGGCCACACCATCGGCAACGCGCGCTGGGAAGCCGGAAACGTCCGCGATGTGCTCGAGTACTACGCGGCCGCACCGGAGCGGCTCTCCGGTCGGCAGATCCCGGTGGCCGGCGGCGTCAACGTCACCTATCTCGAGCCGCTCGGCGTCGTCGGGGTGATCGTGCCGTGGAACTTCCCGATGCCGATCGCCGGCTGGGGGCTGGCTCCGGCGTTGGCGGCGGGCAACACGGTCGTGCTGAAGCCGGCCGAGATCACCCCGCTGACAGCGCTCCGGCTGGGCGAGCTCGCGCTGGAAGCCGGTCTGCCCGAAGGCGTTCTGACGATCCTGCCGGGGAAGGGCGCCGTCGTCGGCGAGCGTTTCGTCACCCACCCGCTGGTGCGCAAGGTGGTCTTCACCGGCTCCACCCAGGTCGGCCGGCGGATCATGGCGGGCTGCGCCGCCCAGGTGAAGCAGGTGACGCTCGAACTCGGCGGCAAGAACTCCAACATCGTGTTCGCCGACGCCGATCTCGCCGAAGCGGCGGCGAGCGCGCCGTCCGGCGTCTTCGACAACTCCGGTCAGGACTGCTGCTCGCGGTCGCGACTCCTCGTCCACGCAGATGTCTACGCCGACTTCCTGGCCGAACTCGAACGGTCGGTGAAGGCGTTCCGGGTCGGCGATCCGACCAGCTAGGACGTGCAGATGGGGCCGCTGGTGACCGCAGCACATCGCGACTCGGTCGCCGCCTACGTGGCGCAGGGTCATGTCGCGTTCACCGGCCACGCCCCCGACGGTCGCGGCTTCTGGTTCCCGCCGACCGTCCTGACGCCTCCGACGACGGTCACGCCGGACTTCCGCGAGGAGATCTTCGGCCCGGTCGTCTCCGTCGTCGCCTTCGAGGACGAGGAGGAGGCCGTCCGCATCGCCAACGACACCGAGTACGGCCTGTCCGGCTCCATCTGGACGAACGATCTCGACCGGGCATTGCGGGTCTCCCGGCGGATCCAGGCCGGGAATCTGTCGGTCAACTCGCATTCCTCCGTGCGTTATGCGGCACCTTTCGGAGGCTTCAAGCAATCGGGTCTCGGCCGTGAACTCGGGCCGGACGCGGTGGCAGCTTTCACCGAGACCAAGAGTGTGTTCTACGCGACGAGAAAAGGACAGTGATGACAGCCCAGGGATCCCTCGGAATCATCGGCGGCCGGCTGGCGGCCGAGGTCGCCGTCGTCACCGGGGGCGGCTCCGGAATCGGCCGGGCGTCCGCTCTGCGGATGGCCGGCGAAGGCGCCACGGTCGTGATCGGCGACCTGGACGCCACCTCCGGAGCGCTGACGGCCAAGCACGTGGACGGCCTGTTCGTGCAGGTCGACGTGACCGACGAGAGCCAGGTCGAGAACCTCTTCGATCAGGCGGCCGGCACCTACGGCCAGGTGGACATCGCCTTCAACAACGCCGGCATCTCGCCGCCGGACGACGACTCGATCCTCGACACCGGCCTGGACGCCTGGAAGCGGGTGCAGGACGTCAACCTCACCTCGGTCTACCTGTGCTGCAAGTACGCGCTCGAGCACATGCTGCCACGCAAGTCCGGCTCCATCATCAACACCGCGTCGTTCGTGGCGCTGATGGGTGCGGCGACGTCCCAGATCTCCTACTCCGCGTCCAAGGGCGGCGTCCTGGCGATGTCCCGCGAGCTGGGCGTGCAGTTCGCCCGGGACGGGATACGGGTGAACGCCCTGTGCCCGGGGCCGGTCAACACGCCACTGCTGCAGGAGCTCTTCGCCAAGGACCCGGAGCAGGCGCAGCGCCGGCTGGTGCACGTGCCGATGGGCCGCTTCGCCGAGCCGGAGGAGCTTGCCGCCGCGGTCGCCTTCCTGGCCAGTGACGACGCCTCGTTCATCACGGCCAGCACGTTCCTGGTGGACGGCGGCATCTCCGCGGCCTACGTGACGCCGTTGTAGAGCGGGATCGGGCGGGTGTAAAGCGGGGATCGAGCGTGCGACAGGCGCGGCGGCGCGGGTGGCGATAGCCTGATCGTCGGCCGCTTCCCGGCCCCGCGTCCATCGAGGAGGCACCCGATCCGTCACCACCCCGAGGCGAGTCGATGAGCCCGCCGAACCAGTCGCAGCACGTGCTCGCGCCGCCGGCGAAGGCGGCGATCTTCCTGGTCGTCACGGTGCCCGCGGGCAGCGAGGACGAGGTGCGGGACTTCCTCACCGGCGTCTCCGGCCAGGTGCGCACGGTGGGTTTCCGCTACCCGGAGGTCGAGCTCAGCTGCGTCGTCGGGGTCGGAGCCCGGCTGTGGGACCGGCTGTTCGGATCCGTCCGGCCGGCCGGACTGCATCCCTTCCAGCCGATCGTCGGTGAGACACACACCGCCGTGGCCACTCCGGGCGATCTGCTCTTCCACCTGCGGGCCGGCCGGCTCGACCTGTGCTTCGAGCTGGCCACCCAGCTGATGAACGCGCTGGGCGCTCATGGCGAGGTGGTGGACGAGGTGCACGGCTTCCGCTACCTGGACGAGCGCGACCTGCTGGGCTTCGTCGACGGGTCGGAGAACCCGGCCGGGCGGGCGGCCGAGGTCGCCGCCCTGATCGGGGACGAAGACCCCGCTTTCGCCGGTGGCAGCTACGTCGTCGTGCAGAAGTACTTGCACGATCTGACCGCCTGGAATGCGATGTCGGTCGAGCAGCAGGAACTCGTCATCGGCCGGCACAAGCTCGACAACGTCGAGTTCCCGGACGAGGAGAAGCCGACGAACTCGCATCTCGCCCTGAACACGATCGAGGATCCGGACGGGACCCAACGTCAGATCGTGCGGGACAACATGCCGTTCGGACGGGTCGGCGCGGGCGAGTTCGGCACCTATTTCATCGGCTACACGGCGTTCCCGGACGTGATCGAGCAGATGCTGACCAACATGTTCATCGGCGATCCGCCGGGCAATCACGACCGGATCCTGGATTTCTCGACAGCGGTCACCGGGGCGTTGTTCTTCGTTCCCACCGCGGATTTCCTCGACGATCCGAGTGACGTGCTGGCCGCCGCGCGACAAACCCGGGCGGACGACGATCCGGAGCCACCAGCCCGTACCGGGCCCGGGAGTTCACCGTCCGATGGTTCATCGTCCGATGGCTCATTGGGAATCGGCAGCCTGCAAAGGAGTGGCATCTGATGAATAACCTGCACCGCGAACTGGCACCGATCACCGAGGCTGCCTGGGCCGAGATCGAGGAAGAGGCCCGTCGGACGTTCAAGCGCAACGTCGCCGGCCGGCGCGTGGTCGACGTCGCCGGGCCGGACGGCCCCACGCTGTCCGCGGTGGGCACCGGACACCTCAGCCCGCTCGAGCCGCCGGCCGCCGGAGTGATCGTCCATCGACGCGACGTGCAGCCGGTGATCGAGTTGCGGGTGCCCTTCACCGTGACCCGCGCCGCCGTCGACGACGTCGAGCGCGGCGCGCAGGACTCCGACTGGCAGCCGGTCAAGGACGCGGCCCAGCAGATCGCCTTCGCCGAGGACGGTGCGATCGTGCACGGCTTCGCGCCGGCCGGCATCGCCGGGATCGCGCCGAGCAGCTCCAACCCGTCACTGACCTTGCCGGACGACGTGCGGGACACCCCGGACGCGGTGGCCCAGGCGCTGACCTCGCTGCGACTGGCCGGGGTCGACGGTCCCTACAGTCTGCTGCTGTCCGCGGATCTGTACACCGCGGTGGCGGAGACGACCGACCACGGTTACCCGATCC
>JBDIAG010000239.1:0-6734 GCA_039812305.1 Actinomycetales bacterium
GTTTGAGCTTGGCCAGCAGGTACGCAGCCGCCGGGGTCACCGCGCGGAGGTAGCGCAGGGTCCCGGGCAGGCCGACGGCCGGGGTCGCCCACATGACGGTGCCCATGCAGCGCTGGAGCCGGTCGGCCACGGCCGGACTGTGCCCGCGGCGCAGGAGGTTCTCCCGCACGATCCGCAGGTGGCAGGAGCGCTGGGCGTCACTGGCCAGCTGGCTGATCGAGTCCTCGTGGATGCGCACCCGGTACAGCACGTCCGGCAGGTTCGCCAGATCGCCGACCCGGGAGAGGTCGCTGAACAGTTTGAAGTCCTCGGCGTGGGCGAAGTCGGCGTGGTAGCGCACTCCCGACTCCCGCAGCGTGCGGCAGCGGATCATCGAGGCGGCGTGCGGCACCGAGGTCGCGACCAGCAGCTGATCCCGGCACTCCCGTGGGGTCTGCGGCATCGGAACGTCGCCGGACATCCCGCCGAACAGGGCGTAGGCGCAGCCGACCGCCACCACCCCGGGATGGGCGTCCAGGTACTCGACCTGGCGCCGGAACCGATCCGGCTCGCTGAGGTCGTCGGCGTCCATCCTGGCCACGTAGTCGCCGCGCGCCAGGTCGAACGCGTCGTTGAGGGCGGCGATGACGCCACCGTTGGCCCGGTGCACCACCCGGAAGCGCGGATCGGCGTTCGCCACGTCGTCCAGATACTCTCCGGAGCCGTCGGTGGAGCCGTCGTCCATCGCGATCACTTCGAAGTCGGTCCAGGTCTGGGCCTGCAGCGACTCGATCGCCGGACGCAGCCACGGACCGGCGTTGTAGACGGGCAGCGCGACGCTGACCCGGGGGCGCTTGCTCGGGGCGCTCACCGGGTCAGCCTCGTGGACGCACGGGTCACGGCGAGCTGCGGCGCCGCAGGAGGCGCAGCAGGACACCACCGCCGGCCAGCAGAACGCCGGCCGCGGCCATCGTGACGATCTGCGAGCCGGTCTTGGCCAGTGAACCACCGCTCGTCCCGCCGCTGGACGTGGTGCCCGCGCTGGTGGCGGTCGTGCTCGAGCTGGACGAGCTGGTGGGGGAGGAGGTGCTGGTCGTCGTCGTGCTGCTGCTGGTCGGACTCGGGCTCGTGGTCGAACCGGCCGGTGCGCAGTCGCTGGTGGCGCCGGCCGCATTCGGGTCGACCGTGATGGTCGCGGTCGCCACCGTGTCGTCGTCGCCGACGAAGCGCAGCGTGTGCGGCCCCGCTGCCGTCCCGTGCGGAATCTGCAGGCACGTCGTCAGCGACCCCGCGTCCGCCCGCAGCGCCACCAGCTTCTGGCCGTCCAGTTCGACGTCGACCTGGTCGGCGTCGCCGGCCTCGACCAGCTTGACCGCGACATACTTGCCCGGCGCCGCCGAACTCGGGCTGGTCGTCACCGTGAAGGCGGCGTAGGCCGCCCCGGGAACCAGCCAGGCGAGGGCCGCGACGGCGACGGCCGAGCCGGCCAGCGTGCCCCGCCTGGTGGCGGAACGTCGTGCATCACTGCTGTTTTCAGTTGTCACCAGTGCCTCAACTCAGGACGTGGCCAGGGTCTTCTCGACGTCGTCGAGCAACCGATTGACGAGCGTGGGGCCGCCGGTGGAGGTCCACAGGGAACCGTCGACGGGCACGATTCGCTGCCGCTGGAAGGCGGTCAGCTCCATGAAGCCGGGCGCCTCGATCGCCGCCGCCCGGATGGCCTCCTGGGAAGCCTCGACCCCGATCTCGCCACCGGCGTCGGGATTGGCGATGGACGAACCACCCAGTGACCCGAAGAACACCCAGTCGGCGTCGATGTCGGCGATGTTCTCCGGCGAGATCGGCTCACTGTGTCCGCGGCCCTCCCGGTCCTGAGCCGGAGGACGGCGCAGACCGAGGTCACTGATGACGCGGCCGGGGACGAGCTCCTTGAGGATCAGCGAGGCTCCGGTGCCCTGCCAGCGGACGATGCTGATCGTGGCGTCGGCGTTGTCGCCGAGCCGGGACTTGATGTCCGTGATCCGGGCGTCGTAGGAGTCCACCAGCTTCTGGCCCGCGTCGGCCTTGTTCAGCGCGTCGGCGGTGAGGGCGAGGTTCTTCTTCCAGTCCCCTCCGGCCAGGCCGGTGTTGACGACCGGGGCGATCTGGCCGATGGTGTCGAGCAGCGGCTGGTTGTTGTTGATCGACGTGCCGTCGACGAGGATGAGATCCGGGTCGAGCCCCTTTATCGACTCCAGGTTCGGCTGCCCCAGCGCCCCGACCAGTTCGACGTCGCCGGCCTCCTTCTTCAGGTAGTCCGGCACGGTGGACTGACCGCGGCCGGCCACCGTCCCCACCGGCTTGACGCCCAGGGAGATGGCCGCGTCGAGGGTCGGTTCGCTCAGGGTGACGACGCGCTGCGGATCCGCCGGCACCTCGATCGTGGTGCCGGCGACGTCCTTGACCTCGCGTGTGCCGCCCCCGCTCGAGCTGCTCTGCCCGGATTCCCCGCCGGAGCACCCGGTCACCAGGAGGGCCAGCGCGCATCCGGCGACGATGGCGCGCAGGCGCGGCCCCAGCCTCATCGACGGCTCTTCTTGCGGCGCAGCAGGCCGGTGCCGACGACGATGCCGGCGCCACCCACCACGGCCAGCCCGAGCAGCGGCGCCCCGGTCTTGGCCAGCGAGCCGGTCGTGGTCTTCGTGCCGGTGCTGGTGGTGGCCGTGCCGGTGGTGGTCGAGGAGCCGGGCGTCGACGTGGACGTGGTGGTGCCGCCGGTGCTGGAGCCGGCCGCGGTCACGGTGAACTCCTGGCTCTTGTGGGTGTAGCCGAGGGTGCCCTGGTCGCTCTGCTTGGAGGCGAGGAACCGCAGGGTGTGCTTGCCGGCCTGGAGGTCGTCCGGCACCTTCAGCGAACCGGAGGCCTTGCCGTCCGAGCCGATCTTCGCCTCGGCGACGATGTCGGCGCCGGTGGTGATGCCCTTGCCCTTGTACGAGCCGTCGTCGATCTTGACGTACACCGTCTCGCCAGCCGGGTAGCCGCCTACCGAGAAGCTGAGGCTGGCGCCGTGGGCCACGGAGGTGGGGCTCACCGACGACGTGGTGCCCGGCGTGTTGGCGCCGGCCCCGCCCGGCGGGATCGCCAGGACGTCACCGGCGGAGAACAGGCCGGCGGGGGAGGCGGTGGCGGCCGAACCGGCCACGGTCACCGAGGTCGACTTCTCGACGCCCTTTCCGGAGAGTGAGAGCGAGTACTTGCCGTCCGGCAGCCCGGCCGGCAGCGCGACCTGGGTGTCGAGCGTGCCGTCGCCGTTCGCGCGCAGGGCGACCAGCTTCGAACCGTTCAGATCGACGGACACGACCGCGTTGGCGCCCAGATCCGAGCCCTGCACGCGCACCTTCGAGCCGGCCGCGACGGCACCCTGGGGCGCGGCGATGTCCGCCGCTGCGTACGCCGGGGCCGAGCAGACCAGGACGGTGGCGACACCGGCGAACAGCGCGACGAATGGTTGGCGCCTGCCAGAGTGCACTGCAAACAATGGAAACTCCTATATGGTTCTTATGAGCTCATGTGGCCGGTAGGCCTAAAATGCCCCCGATTGTCCCGGGCATTCGCCCGGATGTGAGCAGCGTAGGGCCGTGCTCTAAGGTAAGCCTACTCAAAGTAACCGAGGTGACATTGTGTGGGTGCACTAGCCCACAGTTGGTTAGCCTTGCCTCACCTATAGGGTGCCGATAGTGTCGGCTGCACGCCGTCACCCCGTGTAAGCTAGAAAGGGACAAATCCGCATGATAGGTACAGAGAGCAGGTGGAGAAGGGGCGTAGCCACGCTCTTCGCCACCGGGGCCCTCGTCGCTGCCGGATTGGTCGGTGCCACCTCGGCGTCGGCCGCCGACACGGCCACCCTGACGATCAATACGGCCAACCCGGTCCTCGGCGGAAAGCTCAACATTTCCGGCGACAATTGGGTCAACAAGGACGGCTCCAAGGGTTCGGTCATCGGGGTCAAGTTTGATCTGGGTGGTATTTCCCGACTGCCCGACCAGCTGGTGAACCCGAACGCCACCGTCTGGGAGGTCATCGAGATCGGGGCCGACGGCAAGCTGAACCACGACGTGCAGCTGCCCTCGGGTGCCACGAGTGGCGCCAACGGCTCGACCCCGGCGTTCACCGCAGGTGCGCACAAGCTGACACTGCTCACCGGAACCCTCGGGGACAACGACGAGATCCGTTCCAAGACGCTGGACTTCACGGTGGCAGCCTCGGGTCCGACCGACCCGGGCCCGACCGATCCAGGTCCGACCGACCCCGGCACCCCGGCCAAGCCGACCAGCGCCACGGTCTCCGGCGCCGTCAACGGGGCGTCGCTGGGCATCACTTCCTCCGGGTTCACCGAGGGGCAGAACCTCTACACCGTCCAGATCGACGACGGTGCGCAGTTCAAGGTGCCGGCCAACGGCAACGCCAACGGCTCGCTGTCGGTGTCCGAGGTCTCGCTGTCGCAGTACGGCATCGCGTCCGGCAGCCACAAGCTGTCCGTGCTGTGGGCCGCTGACCAGAGCACGCTGGCGAGCGCCGACTTCACCTACACCGCCGACCCGACGGACCCGGGCCCCGGCCCGACGGACCCCGGTCAGCCCGGTGACGGCATCAACAAGGGCATCGTCGTGACGGCCGAGGTCGCTCCGCTCGAGCCCGGCGACGGCGCACTGGCGCTGAGCGTCGCCTCCGACCGCGTCAGCCTGACCGAAGGCGCCGCGGCCGGCGACCGTCGTACCTTCACCGGTGCGCTGCCGACCGTGACCGTCTCCGACTCGCGCACCGCGGCTCAGGCGGGCACCGGCGGCTGGACGACCTCCGGCCAGGCTGGTGACTTCACCTACAGCGACCACACCATCCCGGGCAAGAACCTGGGCTGGACGCCGAAGGTGCTGACCCAGAAGGCGGGTGTCACCCCCGGTAGTGCCGTCACGAGCGGCTTCGGTGGTGGCGACGGTCTGAGCAAGTCCTCGTCGCTGGCGACCGCGACGTCCGAGGGCCGTAGCGGCAGCACGGACCTCGGCGCCGACCTGGACTTCCAGATCCCGGTCGACAGCGCTGCCGGTTCGTACTCGGGCACGCTGACCGTCTCGCTGTTCGCTACCGACTGATAGCGATCGCAACCAGGACACCGGTCGGTGCCGGGCTTTCCAAGCCGGCACCGGCCGGTGTCGCGTGTGTTTGGCCGTTGTTGTGACGGATGTGCCCGCCATGTCGGGGCACAACAGTTTCGTGTGTTTTCAGGTGTGATGGAACGGAGAATCTGCTTCATGTGGGCTCATCCCTCGACCGGCGGGACCAGTCTCGGGCCGGACCGGCTGCCTTCCTCGGCGCCCTCTCCGGCACGGCGGTGGAACGTCGGGGTGATGGCGTGTCTGGTCGCGTTGTTGAGTGTCCTGGTCGGCGGGCCGGCGATGGCCGCGACCACCCCGGAACGGGTCACCTGGGCGGTGCAGCACGAGGTCGCCGAGGGTCAGCAGCAACGAGTGTCGTTCCGCTACGAGCTGGAGCCCGGTGGCACGGTCACCGACTCGGTCACCGTCACGAACTTCACCGCCGAGCCGGTGGAGTTCAAGCTCTACGCCAGCGACGGGGTGATCACGGCCGACGGGCAGTTCGACCTGCTGCCGGCCGCGGAGAAGCCCAAGGACGTCGGCAGCTGGATCACGATGTCGGAGAGCTCGGTGACGGTGCCCGGGTCCTCGTCGGCCTCGGTGCCGTTCACCGTGACGGTGCCGGCCAACGCGACCCCCGGCGACCACCCGGGTGGCATCGTCGCCGCGCTCACCCGAGCCGGGGCCGATGGTGGCCAGCAGGTGAGCGTCGAGAACCGCGTCGGCGCCCGGGTGCACCTGCGCGTCGGTGGTGAGCTCAAGCCGGTGCTCACCGTCTCGAACGTCAACGTGGACTACCACGGCAACTGGAACCCGCTGAAGCCCGGTACCGCCGACGTCAGCTACAAGCTGGAGAACACCGGCAACGTGCGGCTGGGCACCGACCAGAAGGTCGTCATGCGCGGCCTCTTCGGGATTCCACTGACCGAGAAGTCCTCGCAGAAGATCGCCGAACTGCTGCCCGGATCGTCGATCACGGTGCAGGAGAAGGTGAACGGCGTCTGGCCGTTGTTCCGGGCGCGCGCCGGGATCGAGGGCACCCCCTTCGCGGTCGGTAGCGACGTGGTGGACGCCACGATGACGGTGGTGCCCGCCTCCGGAGGAGCCTGGGCGATGCCGTGGGCCATCCTCGCCGCGGCCGCCCTGATCGTGATCCTGGTCTACCTGTTCGTGATCCGGCGCCGTCGCGGCAAGGAGAAGCTGGAGGCCGCCCTCGAGAAGGCCCGCAAGGAAGGCGCCGCCCAGGCCGCCGGCGTCACCAAGGATGCTGAGAAGCCGAAAACGGATGGCTCCGGCTCCGACTCCGGCTCCGGCTCCGGCGCCTGAGCCGACTTCGTCCGTTGGCCGGTGATGGGCGGATGGAAGGGGCGTCGGCTCCGCCGCCTGAGCCCCGTTTCCGCCCCAGCCGGCTCCTTCGCCCGTTGACCCCAGCCCGCTCCCTCGCCCGTTGACCGGTTATAGGCCGATTGACCGGCGATTGCTGGCTACTCGGCTCATAGCGTGGATAGTCGGCTCACAGCTGGTCAATTGACGAGTAGTCGGTGGGGCTGGGCGGGGTGCCCGCCGGGTCCGTCCGCCGCCGATTTGTCCCGCCGTCGACCCGGGTCGCCAGCGGGCTGGGCT
>JBDIAG010000240.1:0-6722 GCA_039812305.1 Actinomycetales bacterium
CTTGACCGGGTAGTTGCGCGTTGACCAGGTATGTGTCGGGCAGCCGGCGATCGCTGGTCGGGTTGCGCACAAGTGGTCAACGCGCGAATGTCTGGCTGGATGTCACCCCTCTCGCGGCGGCGCATGGCCGCCTGAGGCGCCTCGGCCGCACGGGCGCCGCCGCCTTGATGTGGGGGCGCGGCCGCTCCCGCCCCCATCGGCCTGGCCCCGCCCGGGCATAGCGCCTCCGGGCCTGGCGTTACCGTGAGGTGATGAAACCCAGTGAGCGCGACTACGCCGTCGTGAAGAGCACCGACCAGTGGCGCAATGAACTGTCCCCGTCCGAATATCACGTCCTGCGGGAGGGCGGTACCGAGCGGCCGTTCAGCCATCCGTTCGAGGACGACCCGACGGAATGCGTCTATGCCTGCCGGGCCTGCGGAGCCGAACTCTTCCGCAGCGACACCAAATTCGACGCGCACTGCGGCTGGCCCGCGTTCTACGCCCCCCTCGCCGAGGACCGGGTGGAGTACCTGCGCGACGCCAGCTTCGGGCAGGTTCGGGTCGAGGTCCGGTGCGCCAACTGCGGGTCGCACCTGGGGCACGTCTTCTCCGGGGAAGGGTTCCCCACGCCGACCGACGACCGCTATTGCATCAACGGCATCTCGCTCAAACAGGTCCCGATCGGCGAGTGATTCCCGGCGGCCATGCCGCCGAGACGGATGGCGTCCAGCCGGCTATTCGCGCGTTGACCACGCGTGCGCGACCCGACCAGCGATCGCCGGCTACTCGACACATACGTGGTCAACGCGCAACTACCCGGTCAGGTGAGGGCCGTCGACGGGCCCGGGGGGCCAGGCCAATGGGGCGGGGCGCCGGCGGCTGCGCCGCCACATCAAGCGCTGCCCGTGCGGCCGAGGCGCCTCAGGCGGCCATGCGCCGCGAGGAGGGTGACATCCAGCCAGGCATTCGCGCGCTGACCACGTGTGCGCGACCCGACCAGCGATCGCTGGCTGCTCGACACATACCTGTCAACGCGCAACTACCCGGTCAAGTGACGGCCGCCGACGGGCCCCGGGGTAGGGAGACCATCCGGACGGAGACCGACGACGCGAACGAGACGCCGGGCCGCCCCGCACCGCAGTTTCTGTCCGAGGACGGTATCCGGAAGGGGACTACCGGTAGCGTGCTGCCGGTGGCGACCAAGGCGACCCAGATCGAGGTACCCGGTCCGGAAGGCGATCGTTCGGTGCGTGTCTCCAGCCCCGATCGCATCGTCTACGAGGCCACCGAACGAACCCCGCAGATCACCAAACTGCAGGTCTGCGAGTACTTCGCCACGATCGGCGACGCCCTGACCCGCGCGATCGGGGAGCGTCCCACCGCGATGGAGCGCTGGCCGGACGGCTGGCGTGAAGGCATGCGGTTGGCCACCGGTCCGCAGGATCGGGGGGCGGACGGCTTCTACCAGAAGCGGCTTCCGAAGGGCGCACCCGACTTCGTCCAGACGGTGGAGATCACCTTCCCCAGCGGCCGCAAGGCCGCGGAGCTGTGCCCGACCGAGCCGGCGAGTCTGGTCTGGGCGGCACAGATGGGCGCGCTCACGTTCCACCCGTGGCCGGTGCGGCGTCCCGACGTCGACCATCCGGACGAACTCCGCCTCGACCTCGATCCCCAGCCCGGCACCGACTTCGCCGACGTGCGGCGGGTGGCGGACGTGGCACGGGAGCTGCTCGAGGAGCTCGGCCTGCGCGGGTACCCGAAGACGAGCGGCAATCGGGGTGTGCACATCTACGTGCGGATCCAGCCCCACTACACCTTCGAGGACGTTCGGCACGCGGCCATCGGCTTCGGCCGCGAACTGGAGCGCCGCGACGACGGCGCGACGACGGCGTGGTGGAAGGAGGAGCGCGGCGAGAGGGTTTTCCTGGACTTCAACCAGAACAACCGCGACCGGACGATCGCCAGCGCCTGGAGCCTGCGGGCCCGACCGGGTGCGCCGGTCAGCACGCCGATGACCTGGGGCGGCCTGGCCGACGTCGCCGACCCGGCCGCGTTCAATCTGACGACGGTTCCGGACTATCTCTCCGACGGAGACCCGTGGGCCGACCTGGACGGCGAGGCCTTCTCCCTGGAGCCGCTGCTGCACCTGTGGGAGACCCTGCCGGGGGGCGAGCTGAACTTCCCGCCCGACTATCCCAAGATGCCGGGCGAGCCGCCGCGGGTGCAGCCGTCGAAGAAGGTGGCCGCGCACTGGGACGAGCACGGCAACCGGATCGAGGAGCACCCGTAGGCGGCTACGGGGTGACCCAGCCGTACTTGCGGGCGTGCTGCACCATCTGCTGGCGCACGGCAAGGATCTGGGGACCGGTCAGGGCCGGCTCGAGACCCAGCAGCGCCTCGGTCAGCTCTCGCTGAAAGTCGTTCTGGGGCAGTACGTCCACGAATTCGTCGTCCGTCTCGGTGCGGGTGGCCTGCCGGGGCATGGCGGCCACCGCCGCCCCGGGGGCGGCCTGGACGATCGTCACCGACGAGGCCTTGGCGCCCCGGTCGCCGAGCTCGCTCGTGTACTCCACGATCGCCCCCGGCCCCAGCAGATGCTTGTCCTGGCCCACCAAGTCGTTGGCGTGGAGAAAGACGTCCTCGCCGCCGTTGTCCGGAGCAATGAACCCGTATCCCTTGACCTGATCGAACCGCAGAACCCTTCCTCGGGCCATCCCCACGCCACCACCTTGTTGACTCGTACGCACCACGCAGGCTCCAGCGAAATCGGCGACGCCCACCTTGGCACAATGTCGCCGGGTTGCTTCCGCTTACGACCCTAGTCCTACTTCCTCCCGGCCGTACCCCGTTTCACCCACTTGCTCCCGGTGCCCGCTACCGGCCGACGTACCCCGTCTCCGCGTAGAGATGCAGTACCGGAATGCCGAGGGTGGAGCGGGCCACCGACGCCCAGTCGGTGTGGAAGGTGTCCTCCACCGCGTGCGGTCGGGTCACGATGACCACTTCCCGGGCGCGGTGCAGCCCGGCGGCCTCGCCGAGGGCGGCCAGCGGGTCGTCCGCGGTGATCTCGCCCTCCGCCTCCACGCCGTGGGAACGCATCGACTCCAGGCTCTTCCGCAGCCGCTCGGTGGCGTCGGCCTGTTGCTTCTGAGGTGAGCGATCCCGGCGCCGCAGATCGGTGAGCAGCTTGCGCATGTCCAACAGGCTCAGATCGTCCAGGACGTCCACGAGCAGACTGCGGTGCGGATCGTGCGGCACGAGCAGCCGGTAGCGCAGGGTCTCGCCCTCGTGCAGCGCCAGGATCCGGGCGGCGTCGGAGGTGCTCAGGCCCTGCTCGGTGAGGATGACGATGGTGTCCGGCGTGTCCACAGGGTCACTGTATGGGGTGGGCGCGGCCGGCCAGGAGATCAGGCCTGCAGCACCTCGGCGAAGTCGTAGTCGGCGGCGCGCTCCACCTGGTCGTAGGTGCACGAGGCGGGCTCCCGGTCGACCCGGAACCGCTTGACCTGCACGGCGTGGCGGAACCGGTGCTTCTCCATCTGGTCGAAGGCCACCTCGACCACCAGCTCGGGACGCAGCCGCACGAAGGAGTTGTCCCGGGTGGAGTTGAACCGGTTCTTCTCGCCCTCGCCGCGGACGATCTCGCCGGCCTCGTCCCGCACGACGTACGGCTCCAGGTCGTCGACCAGTTCCCGGCGCCGTTGCATGCTGAACGCGGACGCCCCGCCCACCTGCACCAGCCGGCCGTCGTCGGTGTAGAGCCCGAGCAGCAGCGATCCGACCCCCTCGCCGGACTTGTGCACTCGGTAGCCGATCACCACGGCCTCGGCCGTCCGGGAGTGCTTGACCTTGCGCAGCACCCGCTTGCCCGGTTGGTAGCCGCCGTCGACCGGCTTGGCGATGATGCCGTCCAGCCCGGCCCCTTCGAACCGGGTGAACCACTCGTGCGCGACCGTCGCGTCCCGGCTCACCCTCGAGAGGTGGACGGACGGCGCGTCCTCCCGTCCGATGAAGACCTGCTCGAGGCGTGCCCGTCGTTCGCGCAGGGGAAGCTCCAGCAGCGACTCGCTGTCCTCCGCGAGAAGATCGAAGGCGATGAAGGACGCCGGCGTCTCGGCCGCCAGCCGGTCGATCCGGGACTGGGCCGGGTGGATCCGCTGGGCCAGCACGTCCCAGTCCAGGCGCTGCGCGCCGGGTTCGCCGACCACCACCACGACCTCGCCGTCCAGCACACAACGCTCGGGCAGCCCCGCCTTGAGCGCCTCGACCAGCTCGGGGAAGTACCGAGTGAGCAGCTTCTCACCCCGGCTGCCGATCTCCAGCTCGTCCCCGTCGCGAAAGACGATGGCGCGGAAGCCGTCCCACTTCGGCTCGAAGAGGTACTCGCCCTTGGGCAGCTTGGCGAGGGAGTCGACCGACGCGGCGAGCATGGGGGAGAGGGGCGGCAGCACGGGCAGGTCCATGTCTCCATACTGGCCTGCGGGGCCCGGTGCGCGAGTCCGCCGGCGCAGGCGGCCGGCCCCCGACGGACCGTCCCCGCGGCGGAGGCAGGTGGGGCCTCCGCGACCGGGGTCGGTAGCCCTGTCGCAGGATTCTCACCAGGTGGCCATCCCACGGTCGGCGCGGACACGGCACAATCAGGTCATGCCCTCGGAGATGGCGCGATGACCAAGCGGGAGCCCACCACCAGCCCGGTGCTCAAGGCCGTGGTGGTCGGAGCCGCGGTGGGTGGGGGCACGGCTGTGCTGGCCGGTGCGGCGGCGTCGACGGTCGCCACCTACTTCGCCCGCAAGGTCGTCACCCCGGATCGGATCAAGCCGGACGACACCCGCGTGGTCAGCGTGGGGGCCGGGACGGTCACGCTCGCGTCCACCCCCGAGACCGTCTCGCCGGGACGCTACGGGCTCTGGCTGGACGGCGGGGCCGGGCACGCGCGCCTCGGCGACGTGCTGGAGAAGGACGTGCGGGCGCGGACGGTGACCCGCTCGGTCGAGCAGATCGACTCGGGCAAGCTGGTCGTCGGGCCGGCCCGCTGGAACAAGTACTACTACGCGGGCACCCCCACCTCCGCGCTCGGGATCGCGCACGAACAGATCGAGATCACCTCCGACGCCGGGCAGCTGCCGACCTGGTACGTCAAACCGAGCAAGGAGGTGGCCAGGCGCGACGTCTGGGCGATCCTCGTCCACGGGCGCGGGGCGACCCGGGAGGAGTGCCTGCGAGCGATCCCGGTGTTGCACCGGCTGGGTGTGCCGGTGCTGGTGCCGAGCTACCGCAACGATCTGGACGGCCCGTCCACCACCGGCCGGCTCAGCCTGGGCGACACCGAATGGCAGGACGTCGAGGCGACGCTGCTGCACGCCCTCGACAGCGGTGCCCGCGAGGTCGTCCTGTTCGGCTGGTCGATGGGCGGGGCGATCGTGCTGCAACACGTCTCCCGCTCGTGGACCGCCGATCGGGTGCGTGCCCTGGTGCTCGACTCGCCGGTGATCGACTGGCGGGACGTGCTGGAGCACAACGCCGAGCTGAACCGGGTGCCGCGCCCGATCAGCGAGCTCAGCCTGCGGATGCTGGCCGACAAGGTGTGGCGGCGGGTGGTGGGCACCGAGGGTCCGCTGGATCTGCGCCGGCTGGACTGGGTGACGCGCGCCGCCGAGCTGCAGCTGCCGATCCTGCTGCTGCACTCCGACGACGACGAGTTCGTGCCCTCCGGCCCGTCCCGGCGGCTGGCCCAGGCCCGCCCGGATCTGGTGACCTTCGAGTCGTTCCCGCATGCGCGGCACTGTCGCGAATGGAACACCGACCCCGAACGCTGGGAACGCGAGGTCGCCCGATTCCTGCTCCGGCACCTCTGACGCCGGACGGTCGTCTTTCGCCGCATGCGTGTTGCGTCAGGTGAGACGTATGGCATGATGGGGCGCGATGCACACCACCCTCATCATTACCTGAGCGCGGCATCGGGCTACGAGCCCGGTTCCGCGCAGACCTCTCGTGTCCACGAGGGGTCTTTTTGTTGGGGGTGATCCCTCCGGCAGGATTCAGGTACCGGTGCCGCCACCGGCCGCACAACGGCCAGGGCGGGCACCGGTCGGGCAACCCGCCCGCGTTCCCGGGCGCGGCGGGGGGCTCGTGGACGACGACACCACCCCGAACGAATGGCGATGACGCAGACAATGACAGCCACCGAGAGCGCCCGACGGCCCAGCGACCTCCACGTCTACGACACCACGCTGCGCGATGGTGCCCAGCAGGAGGGCCTGAACCTGTCCGTCGCCGACAAGCTGGCGATCGCGGAGTCGCTGGACGAGCTGGGCGTCGGCTTCATCGAGGGCGGCTGGCCCGGGGCCAACCCGAAGGACACCGAGTTCTTCCGTCGCGCCGCCAAGGAACTCACTCTGGAGAACGCCCAGCTGGCGGCTTTCGGCGCCACCCGGCGGGCGGGCATCACGGCCGCCTCGGACCCGCTGGTGCGGGCGCTGCTGGACGCCGAGACCCCGGTCGTGACGCTGGTGGCGAAGTCGCACTCCCGGCACGTCGAACTGGCACTGAAGACGACGCCCGCGGAGAACCTGGCGATGATCGCCGACACCGTCGGCTTCCTCACCGGTGAGGGCCGGCGGGTCTTCCTCGACGCCGAGCACTTCTTCGACGGCTTCCGGTACGACCCCCGGTACGCGATCGAGGTGCTCCGGACGGCGGCCGAACACGGTGCCGAGGTACTCGCGCTGTGCGACACCAAC
>JBDIAG010000241.1:0-6714 GCA_039812305.1 Actinomycetales bacterium
CACGCCGCCGACGTCCGGGGCGATGGAGGTGAGCACGAGCGCCAGTGCCATATCGTCGGCACCGACAACGGCCACGAAGGGGTAGTGGACCACGTCACTCCTTGATGAGTCCTCGCTCATCGATCGGGTTCCTGCTCCCGGCGTACCCGGGAGCAGTCGCGCGTCGATGTCCTGGCTCCCGTCCCGGCCTGCCGGCCGGCACGATCACAGTGGCGGGACCGCTCCGGGTTCTCACCGGATTCCTCGACGTGCGACAACGGGAATCTTGCCACGTCTTAGGGTGTCATCCTGACGTGCCGGGCGGAGGGCGGAGGTGGACCGGATGATCGACGTCGTCGGCGTGGGCGCGGACGGTGTCGCCGGTCTCGGCGCGGGTCCGCGCGCACTGGTGGAGAACGCCGAGGTGCTCCTCGGCGCCCCCCGGCTCCTCGCCGGTCTGCCGCAGCGGGCCGGACGCGAGCACCGGCGGTGGCCGTCGCCGATGCTGGCCGGCCTGCCGGCGCTCCTGGCGGAACTGGGCGATCGGCGGGTGGTCGCCCTGGCCAGCGGCGACCCGTTCGTCTCCGGCGTCGGCACCACGCTGATCCGGCTGCTGGGGGCCGACGACGTGCGGGTGCACCCGGCGGTGTCCTCGGTGGCGCTGGCCCGGGCCCGGATGGGCTGGCCGGCGGAGTCCTGCACGGTGATCTCGCTGGTCAGCGCGCCGGTGGAGACCCTGGCTCGGGACCTGGCGCCGGGCGCCCGGATCATCGCGCTGAGTGCGGGCGCCCGCACCCCGGGAGAGGTCGCCGAGCTGGTCGCCGAGCACGGTTACGGCCGAGCCCGGATGAGCGTGCTGGCCCGGCTCGGCGCGTGCGGCGAGTCCCGGCTGGACGGGACGGCCGGGGAGTGGGCGGGCGTCGCCGATCCCCTCAACGTCGTCTGTCTCGAGCTGGGCGAACCGGACGAGCCGACGTCCGGGGCCGTCTTCGGGTACGGCACGACACCCGGCCTGCCGGACGACGCGTTCGTCTCGGACGGCCAGCTGACCAAATGGGAGCTGCGGATCGCCGCCCTGGCCCGCCTCCGTCCGGTGCCCGGCCAGTTGCTCTGGGACCTGGGGGCCGGGTCGGGCTCGGTCGGCATCGAATGGGCCCGCACCCATCCCCGCTGCCGGACGATCGCGGTCGAGCGGGACGCCGCCCGGGCGGCACGGATCGAGACGAACGCCCGGCGGCTGGGGGTTCCGGCGACCGTGGAGGTGCGGCACGGCGACGTCACCGGCCAGCTGCGCGGCGGTGGCCTGCCCGACCCGGACGCGGTCTTCCTCGGTGGCGGGGCCGACGCGGACGTGGTCGAGATGTCCGTGGCGAGGCTGCGGGCCGGTGGACGACTGGTCGCCCATGCGGTGACCCTGCAGACCGAACAGGTGCTACTCGGCGCCGCCGGGCGGCACGGCGGCGAGTTGCGCCGGCTCAGCGTCGACCGCGCCGAGCCGCTGGGCCGGTTCCTGTCCTGGACGCCCGCGCGTCCGGTGCTGCAATGGGCCTGGGCGAAGGTGCCCGCGCGGGCGGGTCAGGATGTGCGTGCCGGGTTGCCGCTGGGTGAGGGAGATGGGCCGTGAGAGTGAACATCGTCGGGGCCGGACCGGGGGCGATCGACCTGCTCACCGTGCGCGCGGCCCGGCTGCTGGCGGACGCCGACGTGTGCGTCTATCCGGGCTCCTACCTCGACCCGGGCGAGCTCGCCCTGGTCGCCACCAGGGCGAGCCTGGTCGACAGCCAGCACCTGAACCTCGATCAGATCACCGCGGTCATCGTCGAGGCGCACTCGGCCGGCCAGCAGGTGGTCAGGCTGTGCAGCGGCGACCCCTCGGTGTACTCGGCGCTGGCGGAGCAGACGCGTCGGCTCGACCGGGCCGGAGTCCCCTGGGAGGTCACCCCGGGGGTGCCCGCCTACGCCGCGGCGGCCGCGCTGCTGGGTCGCGAGCTGACCGTCCCCGAACTCGCCCAGACGGTGATTCTCACGCGGGCGCAGAAGGATTCGACGGCCATGCCGGAATCCGAGGAACTCGGCCGGTTGGCCGCGAGCCGGGCCAGCCTGGTGCTGCACCTGGCGATCAGGCACGTCCGCCGGCTCAGCGAGACCCTGATCCGGCACTACGGCGAGGACTGTCCGGCGGTGGTGGCGGCCGCGGTCTCGCAACCCGGTCAGCTCGTACTGCGCGGCACTCTCGCCGACATCGCCGACCAGGTCGAGGCCAGCGGACTGAGGATGGGCGCGGTGATCCTGGTCGGTCGGGCGCTCGCGGCCGGCGAGGAGCACGCGGAGTCGCATCTCTACTCGTGTCGCCAGCGCGGTGGGTAGGTCGATCCCGGTCAGCCTCAGTTGTCAAGTTTCCGGCCGGGATGACCGATGTGAATGGGCATGACGAGCATGCCTGCCTGCACCTGGATGGTCGTTGGCCGGAGTCGCGCCGGGGATCCGCGGGCGGCCGGCGCGCAGGCGGCGCGCGACGCCCTACGACAAGTGCCCGACTCCCATGCCCGGTTGATGCTGGTCTTCTCCTCCGCCTCCTACGACTCGGAGTCGATGCTGGCCGGATTGTGCACGCAGACCCCGGACGCGCTGGACGTGGTCGGGGTGTCGACGGACGGCGAGATCACCGGCGAGGAGTTCGGCCCGGACGAGGAGCCCGCACCGAGCGTGGTCGCCGTCGTGCTGGGTGGGGCGGCCCTGCAGGCGCGCACCCGCGTGGTCCGGCGGATGTCCGAGGATCACTACGCCAGCGGAGCCGCGGCCGCGGAGGTGATGACCGGGATCGATGCACCGAATACCCTGATGATGATGTTCTTCGACGGACTCTCGGGCGATTACCGCGTCGTGCGCGGGGCCTACTCCGTGGTCGGGCTGTCGGTGCCGATCGCCGGCGGGTGCGCGGCGGATGCGCTCGAGTTCCAGCACACCGAGCAGTTCCACGGCACCGGGGCCGGCGTCGAGGTGCTCAGCGACGCGGTGGTGACGGTCGGGCTCGGCTCCGCCGCGCCGATCGGCGTCGGGCTCGCCCACGGCTGGGAGAAGCAGGGCGAGCCGATGGTGGTCACCAGCAGCCGTGGCGCGGACATCCTCACCCTGGACGGCGAGCCCGCCCTGGACGTGTACCTGACCCGGCTCGGCGTGCCGAGGGAGGCCGTCATGGACCAGGTGCGGTTCCAGGACATGGCCTTCCAGCACCCCCTGGGCATGTCCCGGCGCGACGGCGAGGACATCCGGGTGATCCAGACCTGCGATCGGGAGCGGGGTTCGGTGCGCTGCCTGAACGACGTTCCCCAGGGCGCTCTGGTGTGGATCCTGCGGGCCGACGCGGAGTCGCTGATGGGAGCGGCGAAGGAGTCCGCGTTCGCGGCCACCGAATCCCTGGACGGCGCCACGCCCGCTGCCCTGCTCGTCTTCGACTGCGCCGGACGCAAGGCGACGCTGGGGCGTCAGCGGCTGTCGGCGGAGCAGCAGTCGCTGGTGGGCACGGCGGCCGGCACGCCGATCGCCGGCTTCTACAGCTTCGGCGAGGTCGCCCGGACCAGGGGGGCCCGCGGCCTGCACCACCTGACCGTCGTCACAGTTGCCTTCGGCTGAGCCTATGAACCAGCCGACCGGCCCCAGAGCCTTCATGGGTCGCACCATCAACTGGGAGTCGCACCACCTCACCGAGTACCTTGTGCACGTCAGTGTCCGCGAGGATCAGCCGGGCGCCATGCTCGCGGCCCTCGAGCAGGCGATCGACGCGCTGGACGCCGAGGTCGCCGCGATCATCGACGGCACCCGGGTGCTGGTGCACGTCGGCTTCGGCCGGGCCGGCGCGCCCGACCACTTCGCCGAGGCCGCCGCGGGTCAGACCACCTCCATCCCGTTGTTCGGCAAGTCGCTGTTCCTGGTGCGGTCCGCGCTCGACCAGGGGGTGAGCGAGGGCGGCCTGCGGATGGTGGCCGGCCGGATCTCGGAGCCGTTCTCGGCCGAGGAGACCCACGTCGTCCAGGCGATGGGCCTGATCCTGGGCCTGGTCCTGAACAACCTGCGGGCCCTGGAGCTCGAACGATCCCGGACCCGGTTGATCCAGCAGCTGCTCGGCATCCAGCGGATGATCTCGGCCCGCCAGCCGCTGCAGGAGCTGTTCGACGGCGTGACCTCGGGCGCGTCGTCCCTTCTCGACGGCCGGCTGGTGGCGCTGTTCCTCGTCGATCCGGACCGGCCGGACGCCCTCATCCCGGCCTCCACCTACCGGTTCGCGGACCTGGCGCCCGAACAGCTGGCCGCCCTCGAGGGGGTGATCCTCGGCCAGCCGGAGCCGAACGCCCAGCCGCTGGACGGGTCGGGGCTGATCGCGGCCCCGGTCGCGGTGGAGGGCAGCGTGGCCGGGTGCCTGGTGGCCCGGGTGTGCGATCCGGAAGGGCGCGCGGCGCAGGCCGCGTCCTCGGAGCTGCTGGCGGCCTTCGGCCAGCAGGTGAGCCTGGCGCTGACCGACGCCCGCACCCTGGACGCCATCCGGGAGGCCTACCAGGACGCGGTCACCGGCCTGCCCAACCGTTCGATGTTCCTGCAGCGGATGGAGCGCAGCCGGCACGCGGCGCTCGCCGAGGGACACGAGCTGACGGTGCTCTTCATCGATCTCGACCGCTTCAAGGCGGTCAACGACACGCTCGGCCACAAGGCCGGGGACGCCCTGCTGGCCGAGGTCGCCCGCCGGATCCAGCGGTGCATCCGGGCCCGGGACGTGGCGGCGCGACTGGGCGGCGACGAGTTCGCCGTCCTGCTCACCCAGCTCTCGGCGCTGCCGGCCCGCGCGGTCGCGGACCGGATCATCGGCGCGATCGCCCGTCCCTTCGTGATCGAGGGTCACGAGGTGCTGGTCGGCGCGAGCGTGGGCATCGCCTCGCTCGCCGGGCACACCACCTCCGCGGTGATGCTCAGCGACGCGGACATCGCGATGTACAACGCCAAGAACGGCGGCGGCGGCCGGTCGGTGATCTTCGAACAGCAGATGCTCGAGGACGTCGCGCACAAGCTCGCCCTGCGGACGGACCTGCAGCACGCCGTCGAGCAGGACCAGCTGTGGCTCGCCTACCAGCCGATCGTCGTCATCGGCCCGGACGGGATCGAGCGGGTCGAACGCGTCGAGGGGCTGATGCGGTGGAACCATCCCGAGCGCGGCCTGCTGATGCCCGGGGCGTTCATCGGCGTGGCCGAGGAGACGGACACCATCCTGAGCCTGGGGGAGTGGGCGATCCGGCAGGGACTGCGTGACCTGGCCCGCTGGCGGCAGACCTGGCCGGAACTGGGACTGTGCCTCAACGCCTCGGTCCGCCAGATCGTGAACCCGCGCTTCCCCGCCGTGGTGCGACGGGCGCTGTCCGACACCGGCCTGCCCGGCCGTGCCCTCACCCTGGAGATCACCGAGTCGATCCTGATGGCCGACCCGCGGCTGGCCAGCCGCCAGCTCCAGGCGCTGAAGGGCCTGGACGTCCGGCTGGCGATCGACGACTTCGGGACCGGATACTCCTCGCTGGCCTACATGCGCCGGTTCCCGGTGGACGAGGTCAAGATCGATCGCGACTTCATCGCGCCGCTGGACCCCGCCGCGATCGAGGACATCGCCGTGGTGCGCAGCGTGCTGACGCTGTGTCGGAGCCTGCGGCTGGAGACCGTCGCCGAAGGGATCGAGACCACCGAACAGCTCCAGGTGCTGGCCGATCTCGGCTGTGACCTCGGACAGGGGTATCTGTTCGCCCGACCGATGGCAGCGCCGGACTGCGAGGCCTACCTCGCCGTCATGAATCACGCACGTAGCGTGGCGTCCACACCTGCCCGTTCGCGGTGACCCGGGTGGAGCTGGCACCGACCATCACCAGGCAGCCCATGTCGACGGTCTGCGGGTCGATCCCGGCCAGCGAGTCGATCTCCAGGGACTCCTCCGCCCGCCCGACCTGCCGGGCGATCACGACGACCGTCTCCGGGGCGCGCACGTCGCGGAGGACGTCCAGGGCCCGGCCGAGATGATCCGGCCGCGATCTGGAGCGGGGGTTGTAGAGGGCGATCGCGAGATCGGCCGCGGCCGCCGCGCGGAGCCGGTCCGCGAGCACGTCCCAGGGTTTGAGTCGATCCGACAGGGATATGACGGCATAGTCGGCGCCGAGCGGGGCGCCGGCCAGGGCGGCGGCCGCGTTGGCCGCGGTGACACCGGGGAGCACCCTGATCGGGATCTCCCGGTACCGCACGTCGTCGGCCGCCTCGAACACCGCGGACGCCATCCCGAAGACCCCGGCGTCCCCACCGGAGACGACCGCGACGTCGGCGCCGTCCAGGGCCTTCTCCAGGGCCGCCCGGGCTCGGTCCACCTCGACCGTGTTCCCGCTGGAATGGAGTGAGAGTCCTTCCCGGGCAGGCACTCTGGCGACGTAGGGGGCATAGCCGTAGACGTCGCTGACCGTCGCCAGCGCGTCGCGCGCCTGCGGCGTCAGCCAATGCTGCGGGCCCGGGCCGAGGCCGATCACGGTCACGCTGCCGGAGCGCGGCGGGGTGGCCCGGGTCGTCGCCGGGGCGACGGCTCGCCCGGCCGCGTCGGCCCGCCGGTCGCGACCGGGAACGACGACGATCGACATGTACGCGACCGTGGCGGGATCCACCTCGGCCACCGGGAGGACCCGTTGCCGCTCGCCGCTGGCCCGCTCGACGAGGACGGCG
>JBDIAG010000242.1:0-6689 GCA_039812305.1 Actinomycetales bacterium
GACAGGCAGCCGCTCAGGCGACGGAGGCCTGGACCTCGTTGTACTGACCGGCCGACGGTTGGCCGGTGAGTTCGTGAATCCGCTCCATCACGAGATCGGTGAGCACCCGGCGTTTCTGAGCCGGCGCGCTGAGGTGGGCCACGTCCTCGATCGAGACGGGTTCGCCGAAGGTGACGGTGATCTTGCGCGGCAGCAGCATCCGCGACCCGACCGGCTGGGCCTTGTCCGTCCCGGTCAACCCCACCGGGACGATGACGGCGCCCGTGCGCAGGGCCAGCCAGGCCACACCGGTGCGTCCGCGGTAGAGCCGGCCGTCCCGCGACCGGGTGCCTTCCGGATAGATGCCGAAGGCCTCGCCCTGCTCCAGCAGGCCGCGGGCGATCTCCAGGGCGGCGGTGGCGTCCGTGTGCGTGCCGCGGGGGAGCGGCACGGCACCCACGGAGCCGAAGAAGAACCGGTACCACGCCCCCTGCAGGCCACGGCCAGTGAAGTAGTCGCTCTTGGCGAGGAACCTGACCCGGCGCGGCACCGCCACCGGGATCACCACGTTGTCGATGAACGAGAGGTGGTTGCCGGCGAGCAGGACCGGCCCGGTCCGGGGAACGTTCTCCAGGCCTCGCACTCGCATCCGGTTCCAGCCGTAGAAGATGACGGCC
Source organism: Actinomycetales bacterium (assembly GCA_039812305.1). GTDB lineage: Bacteria > Actinomycetota > Actinomycetes > Actinomycetales > CAWJMD01 > JBDIAG01. The sequence continues at coordinate 657 of JBDIAG010000242.1, forward strand.
GTCAGCATGCGAGCGATGTAGTAACGGAGACCCACAGGCGGTCACGGTACCCCTCCGCCCGCCCCGGGACGGTGAACGGCACTCGTGATTCGCCGACGGCCCGCTCGCGTCCGCGGCGATCGCCCTCCGCGGGGCTGCGCAGACCTCCGTCGCCGGGCCCGAACGACACGCCGGGGACGACACGCCGACCACTCGCCGAGGCGTGTCAGCACTGACCTGGGACGACGCCGCTTTGTCCGATGGGCGCCAAGTTGACAATGACGCTACGGCAGGTAGGTTCGACGCCTGTAGTTGCGAGGTGGGCCTACCGCCCCGGAGCTCACGGATCCGGGTCGGCCACGCTCAGTAGAAAACTCCGGCGGGACACCCGATGGGAGGCCCGAAGGGCGCCTGGTCGGCCCGGTCTGCCTCCGGCAGCGCCCGGTCACGTGGGCCCAGCCTCGCGCACACGGCCTACCAGCCGACCCTGCTCCCACTCGTCCAACCCCGCCCGGGGCAGTCCAGGCGCACGTGGGCACTGGTGTCCCGAACGGCCTCGCAGGCGTTTCCTACGGTGATGACCGGTGTGAACGCACCCGTCATGCGGCCCGGTTCGATCCCACCCGCACGTCCGCGTATTCTCCGGCAGTGACCTCGGATCTCCAGCTGCCGGCCGGGCGGCTCAGCGCCCGGCGATCACGCTGGATGGTGGCGTTGGTCCTGGCCGTCGGCGGCGGGTTGCTGGGTGTGCTCGCCTTTCCGCGCTACTCGCTGTGGTGGGTGGCCCCGCTGAGCCTGGCGGCGCTGATCCTGGCAGTGCGGGGAAGGAGCGGGCGGGCCGCGGCCGGGCTCGGTTTCCTACACGGTCTGGCGATGCTGGTCCCGCTGCTGAGCTGGACGGGCATCCAGGTGGGCGCGTTGCCTTGGCTGGCCCTGGCGACGATGGAGGCGGGTTTCCACGCGCTCGGAGGCTGGGCGCTGTGCCTGACCCAGCGAGTGCGGCCGGCCGCGCCGATGGATGGGGTGCGGCGACGCGGCGCGCCGGTACTGGGGGTGTTGCGACTGCTCGGCACCGCAGCCGTCTGGGTCGGGGTCGAGGCCGCTCAGCAACGCATCCCGTTCGGCGGATTCGCCTGGAGCCGCTGGGCCTTCACCCAGACCGATGCCCCGACGCTGGGTCTGGCCGCCCTGGGCGGCGCGCCACTGGTGACCTTCGCGGTCGGCGTGGCCGCGGCGGCGCTGGCCGAACTCGTGCGGCGGCCCGATCGGTCCCGGTCCCGCGCCGGTCTGCGCATGCTCGGCCTGGCCGCGACCGTGGTGGGGGTGACGTTGGCCGGAGCGCTGGTGCCCCGTCCGACCGCGGCGCAGGACGGCAGTATCCGGGTGGCCGGCATCCAGGGCAGCGTCCCCAAGATGGGTCTGGACTTCAACGCGAAACGTCGTGCCGTCCTCGACAAGCATGCGAGCGCAACCAGGCAGCTGGCCGAGCGGGTGCAGGCCGGCGACGCCACCCAACCCGACCTGGTCGTCTGGCCGGAGAACGCCAGCGACATCGATCCCTATCGCAATGCCGACGCCTACCGGGAGATCGAGGCGGCCGTCGACGCCGTCGGGGCGCCGACCCTGGTCGGAACCCTGGTGCTGAACGACCGCACCGGGCTCCTGCGCAACACCGTCCTGCGCTGGGAGCCGGGTGTCGGTCCGACCGCGGGATACGCCAAGCGCGCGCCGGTGCCGTTCGCCGAGTACGTGCCCTACCGCTCGTTCTTCCGGGCGATCACTCCGCTGGTCGACAAGGCGGGCAACTTCGAGGCGGGCGACGAGGTCGGTCTCATGCAGGTCCGGGTGCGGGCGGGAACCGCGCAGGAGCGCAGCGTTCCACTCGGGGTGCTGATCTGCTTCGAGGTGGTTCCGGATCGCCTCGTGTCCGACGTGGTCGACGCCGGGGCGCAGATGCTCGTCGTCCCCACGAACAATGCCACGTTCGGTTTCACCGACGAATCCCGCCAGCAGCTCGCGATCTCCCGCTTGCGGGCGGTGGAATACGGCCGTGCGGTCGCCCACGTCTCCACGGTCGGGGTGAGCGCCCTCATCGCTCCGGACGGCAGCCTCGTCGACGCGGGACCGCTCTTCACGCCTACCACGCTGGAAGGCACGATGCCGCTGCGGACGTCCACCACGATCGCGGCGCGCCTGGGCGAGGCGCCCGAGTGGCTGCTGACCGGCCTCGCGCTGGGCACGGTGGTCCTCGGCCTCCGGCTCTCAGCCAAGCCGAAGCGGGCCACTCGGCGTCAACGACAACGTGCTCGGTAGCCAGGCGACTGATAGCCACGCGACTGAACGTGCTTGGTAGCCAGGCGACTGAACGTGCTTGGTAGCCAGGCGACTGAACGTGCTTGGTAGCCAGGCGACTGAACGTGCTTGGTCCACGCGGCTGACTGCCCGATGCAACCGGCTGTGCGCGCGGTGACCAGGTACGTGTCGAGCAGCCGGGGATCGCTGGCTACTCGACACACAACCGGTCAACGCGCGCACAGCTGGTCGATCGAGCAGCCGGCGTGCGCCGACCGCGAGGGCGATCGCGCTCGACAAGCGCAAGGTCAACCGGGCGATGGGCTCGTCGCCAGCGTGTCGACCCTGGCGTTCGCCCTTGGTCGGACTACGCCAACCAGTGCGGCTTCGCCATGGGCCGGGCCTGTCGCTATGACGAGCACAAACACGTCCGGTCGGGTACTAGACAAACCTGGAGAGTGACTTCCGGCGCTAGCTGGGCGGCAGAATCCGGTTCGGTGAGATCGGGCCGTCGTCTCCCGGGTTGTGCGTGCGCCCGTCCTCCGCGCGCCATTCCTCCACCGGCTTGCTGACGATCACCGGGCCGCCCTGGGCGGCCAGACGTTGACCCTGGCGGCGCAGGAGAGCGGCGAAGAGGGCCCGCGGCAGACCACGTGTCGCGGGGAGCAGGCAGATGATGGCGAGGATGTCGCTGACGAAGCCGGGCAGGAGCAGCAGCAAGGCACCGACGCCGACGAGGGCGGAGTCGGAGAGCTCGCGCGTGGGCACCTTGGGCGTCGTCCGCATGGCGACCCCGTCGACCATCTGGACGCCGCCCATCACGTCGCGCAGGGACTGCATGGTCCGCCGGCCCTCACGGCGCAGCAACACCGATCCGAGCACGGCGATGGCGATGATGGCCAGCACCGTGGGCCAGAACCCGATCTGCCGCCCGATCGCGATCAGTACGACGATCTCGAGGACCGGCAGCACGACGATGGTGAGCAGCACCCACAGGGGCCAGTTGCTCCGTCGCTTCGTCTCCACGTGGCTGTTCCTCCCGTCCACCGTCACGCTATCCAACCCGTCGGTGAAAGTACTGAAGGTGAAAGTACTGAACCGGGAACCTCTCCCGAAGTCCCCGGCCCAGAGTCTGGTGTTCTTGTGTTGTTCGCGTCCGCCGGTGGGCGTTACGCGCTGCGCTGGTGCCGCTGGCCGCTGCGCAGCAACTCGAGCCGCTCGGTGAGCAGCTCCTCCAGCTCCGCGATCGTGCGGCGCTCCATCAGCATGTCCCAGTGGGTGCGCTGGTGTCGCGCCGGGACGGCGTCAGGACGGTCGGCGTCGCGCCGTAGCGCCTCGCCACCGCAACGGCACTCCCACAGCGCCGGTACCTCCGCCTCGACCGAGAAGGGTAAAGTCGTCACATGCCCGCTGGGGCACACATACTCAACGAACTGGCGCGCGGCAACAACAACGCCGACCTCGGACTCCAGGCTTGCCGAACCAAGCCCGTGGCCGCGTAGAACCTTGTCACTCATGTCGGCTCCTCCGCATCTCTTCAGGGGTCGCTCCGAGCAACCCGACAATCTCTTCAACGCATCCCGCCCCGTTGGCGTTCCGCGGTTTCGTGCAGGTGCTGTGAAGACCGGGATGGCGACGGACAATGACGCGAATCGACAATTCCGCAGGGGAGCTTGACTGGTTTGCCCCACGATGTCGCCCCAATGTGACGAGGATCGCCTTTGCTCCGAGGCTCCTGGCACGCGTTTTGCCACCCGCTTGTCACCCGCAGACCCGGATCCGGGCCTGGAGTGACAGAAAACTCGGTGGCGCGGTCAGACCCGCGGCGGTGGCACGTTCCCTGCGGCCCGGATCCCCTCGGCCACGCGTACCCGGCTCAACAGCAGCGCGCCGATGATGAAGAACGCCATCAGCGAGATGAGCGCCGGCCGGTAGGAACCGGTGAGCTGGTACATCAACGCGAACACCAGAGCCCCCAGCCAGCTCGTCCCGCGCTCGCCGGCCTGGTACAGGCTGAAGTACTCCGCCTCCCGCCCGGGCGGGATCAGCTGGCTGTACAGCGAGCGGGCGAGCGCCTGGGTGCCGCCCATCACCATGCCGATGCCGACCGCGATCGCCAGGAACGCGGCGACGAAGCCGGCCGGCGCGACGAACGCCGCGACGATGACGACGAGCCAGCCGCCGAGGCCGAGGAAGATCGTCCGGGTGGCGCCGATGACGGCGGCCACCCGGCCGAACAGCAGGGCGCCGACGAACGCCACGAACTGCACCAGCAGGATCACCATCACCAGCTGTGAGCTGGTGAAGCCGAGCTCCTGGGAGGCGTAGGTGCTGGAACTGGTGATCACCGTCTGGATGCCGTCGTTGAACACCAGGTAGGCGATGAGGAAGCGGATCGTCTGCGGGTATCCGCGCGCATGCCGCACCGTGCTGGCGAGCTGGCCGAACGAGCCGCGCAGGGTGCTCACGAGGTTGCCCGGGCCGGTGACGTGGGCCGGCAGCGGCCGGTTCCACAGGGCGATACAGGGATAGATGGAGAACGCGCCCCACCACAGCCCGGCGGCGAGCATCCCGATCCGCACGGCCTGCTCGGTGTCGATCGGCAGCCGTCCACTCTGCGCGCTGAGCAATACGGCCAGACAGACCGCCAGGAGGAGGAAGCCGCCCAGGTACCCCAGCGCCCAGCCCCGGCTGGAGATCCGGTCGCGTTCCTCGGGCAAGGAGATCTGCACCAGGATGCCGTCGTAGACGGCCTGGGCCAGGGCCAGGGCGATGTTCGCGACGAGCATGAGGACGATACCGAGCTGCCAGTTGCTGCCGACCACGAAGTACAGCAACGTGGCCGCGGTCGCGCCGACCCCGGCACACCAGCCCAGCACCCGCTTGGGCGCCGGGCTGCGGTCCGCGAGCGCACCGATGACCGGTAGCAGCAGGAACGCGACGACGGTGCCGAAGGCGACCGTGTAGCCCGGCAGCGATCCCGGGGCGACCGGCAGACCGAGGACGGAGATGGTCTCCCGGCACCGCTCGCCGTCGGCCAGCTCCGGGCAGGCCGCGCGAGTCGCCACCACGATGAGGTACGGCGCGAGGAGGACGGTCGCGGTCACCGTCCAATAGCCCGAGTTGGCCCAGTCGTACCAGTACCAGGCCCGATGCTGGTGGCGTCGCTGTTCCGGCGTCAGGCGCGCCGCGATCGGCGGCTCGGTACTCACCTCGGTCTACGCCTGCGCCACGACCCGGACCGCAAGGTCCGAGCGGTCGGTGATCAGCGCGTCCACGCCGAGGTCGAGGAGTTCCCGCATCTCGTCCGACTCGTTCGGCGTCCACACGTGAACCTGCGTGCCGAGCGCGTGCGCGGCGGAGACGAACCGCTCGTCCACGAGGGTGATCCGCCCGTGGCGGCGGGGAACCTGGAGGCAGACCACGTCCCGCAGAGCCTCCCGTCGTTGCGCCGTGCCGAATCGGCCGGCGCGCACGCCGGCCCAGAATCTCGACACCGAGTTCATCCCGGGCGAGGACGCGACCGGCCGGGGGAGTCGGCGCAGGACCGCGCGCCGCCGCTGATCCGAGAAGGACGCCACGCAGACCCGGTCGTAGGCGTTGGTGCGGGCCAGCACCTCGACCAGCGGGCCGACCGCCGACATCGCCTTGACGTCGATGTTGAGCCGGGCCTGCGGGAAGCTGCCCAGCACCTCCTCCAGCAGCGGGATGCTCTCCACGCCACCGATCTTCGCCGACCGGACGCGGGACCAGCTGAGCTGG
>JBDIAG010000243.1:0-6649 GCA_039812305.1 Actinomycetales bacterium
ACCGGACGGTTCGCGCCGGCCGGCTGGTGGGGTGCGGGTCGCCCGGCCGACGCCACCGACGCCATCGACGCCGCCCGCACGGTGGCGGCCGCGCTCGGGGTCGGCGTCGAGGCCCGGGCCGCCGAGGAACTGCCCTGGCATCCGGGACGATGCGCGGCCCTGGTCGTCACCGGCTCCGGGGCCGAGACGATCGTCGGCTTCGCCGGGGAGCTCCATCCGCGGGTCTGCGAGCTGGCCGAACTGCCCGCTCGGACGATCGCCTTCGAGCTCGATCTGGACGCCCTCCTGGCGGCCGTTCCCGGCCCGGTCGGAGCCCGTCCGATCAGCCCGTACCCGGTGGTCAAGGAGGACGTCGCGCTGATCGTGGATGCGCAGGTGCCGGCCGCCGAAGTGGCCGCCGCCCTGGAGACCGGCGGGGGCGAGCTGCTGGAATCCGTCCGGCTCTTCGACGTCTACACCGGCGAACAGATCGGTGCGGGACGCAAGTCGCTCGCCTTCAACCTGCGGATCCGGGCCGCCGACCGCACCCTGAAGGCCGAGGAGTCCGCGGCGGTGCGCAAGGCTGCCGTGGCGGAGGCTGCACGCCGTTTCGGGGCAGAGCTGCGGGGCGCCTGAGCCTGCCCGACCCCGATCCCGGGGCGGAGACCGCGAACGGTCGCGTTACGAGCCGGAAGGTCGCGTTCCGTTGCGTTCAGCGTCACCATTCGGCGCGTAGCGTTGCCATTCGAGGGAGCCTGCGGTCGGGTGCTCAGTGTCCCGTGCCGTTGATGGTGTCGCCGCTCCAGGTGAGATCGGCGTCCTCCGGCACCTCGAGCGCCTCCAGGCGCTGGTCGGCGAGCACCGCGTCGACGAGTCGTCGGGGACCAGCGACGACGGTGAAGTCCCAGTCGATCTCCGACGCGACGGCCCAGCCGTGATCACCGGGCCACAGCAGCTGCGGCATGGCCCCGGGGAAGGTGTCGGTCCAGCCCAGTCCTGCCCGCCGGACCCAGGAAGGCTCGCCGAGTTCGGTCAGGCTCGTGGCGAACAGCAGGAAGTCGCGTCCCGGCCACTGCAGGAACGGCCCGGTGTCGACCGCTTGCCTGATCTCCGGCGCGATGGCCTGCTCGTGCTCGTCCTGCGCCCTGGCGCGCTGGCGTTCTCGGGTCTGAGGATCTGAGCCGAAGACAAGCACTGCCGGCGGTCCGTGCAGTTCGCCCCAGCCGTTCCACACTCCCGCGATGATCTCCTCCGGAGTCCTGGTCGTCTCGCGCAGATGGTCGGTGAGCGCCGCGAGCAGGTCGGGAGCCAACCAGCCCTGCTGGGTCTGCGTGAGCTGCCAGCCGTCCTCGAACGACATGCGGGTCTCGTCATCGGTCAGGCGGCGCCACTGCACCAGCGGGTGCATCACCCGCCCGGTGCGCGCCGCAACCTCCGCCCACCGCCACCGCGCCTCGGCGATGACGGGATGCTCACCCCACTGATCGGTCGTGGTGGTATCCACGCGCAGAACGTCGATCGGATGCAGGATCCGCGCGTAGGCCTCGAACCCCGTCCCGACCACGCCGCCGACGCTGCCCCACGTGCCGGCCCGGTCAACCAGCCACGACCCCGTGCTGACATCCCCGATGAGCCTCACGCAACGAGCGTAGACGGGATGGAGGCCGGCCCGGGCTGCGTCATACACCGAGCATCCACTCAACGGCCGGGCATCCAGCGATATCTGGCTACTGGGCCGACAGCCGGATGCCGGAGCATCAACCGGCCACTCGACGGCCACACCGTGTTCAGCGGCCGGAGACCGCACCGCGGGCCGGGGTGGAAACACCGTCCTCGCATCACTGCTACGGTCGTTTTCGTGCTGCTGTCCGGGTACGGGTGTCGGTCACGGGCTGGATCGCGAGTACGCGGGCCGGTCACGCGCGACACGCTCCGGCGGGCACCGTTAATGAAATCGTATAGTCATGCATAGGTGCGTATGATCATGCACATGGTCACGGTTGCGGTCGCGGGAGCGAGCGGTTACGCGGGCGGCGAGCTGCTCCGACTCCTCATCGGCCATCCCCACGTCGAGATCGGTTCCCTCACGGCGAACTCCTCGGCCGGGACGCGACTCGGGGAACACCATCCACACTTGACGCCACTGGCCGGTCGCGTGCTGCAGCCGACCTCGCCAGAGACGCTGGCCGGCCACGATGTCGTCTTCCTGGCGCTGCCGCACGCGGCGAGCGGCGGGATCGCCGAAGCGCTCGGCGACGGGCCGGTGATCGTCGACATCTCGGCCGATCACCGCCTGGTGGCGGCCGACGTCTGGGAACACTTCTACGGCGGCGCCCACCTGGGCTCCTGGCCCTACGGGTTGCCCGAGCTGACCTTGGCCGGCGGGGGCCGGCAGCGGGACCGGCTGACCGGGCAGCGACGGTTCGCCGTGCCCGGCTGCTACCCGACCGCGGTCACCCTGGGTCTGGCCCCGGGCGTCGCGGCCGGTGTGATCAGCCCGCGGGATCTGGTCGTCGTGGCGTCCTCCGGCACGTCCGGCGCCGGCAAGTCGCTCAAGCCGAACCTGCTCGGGTCGGAGGTGATGGGCTCGATGAGCCCGTACGGGGTCGGCGGCGGGCACCGGCACACGCCGGAGATCCAGCAGTGCCTGGCCGCTGCCGCGGGCATCGGCGTCGACGAGGTGACGATCAGCTTCACCCCGACGCTGGCGCCGATGGCGCGGGGCATCCTGGCCACCTGCACGGCCCGTCTCGCCGACGGCCTCGACCCGCACGATCCGGCCACTCTCGGTCAGGTGCGCGAGGCCTGGGAGAAGGCGTACGCCGACGAGCCCTTCGTGCACGTGTTGCCCGAGGGGCAATGGCCGCGGACGGCGGACACGCTCGGTGCCAACACCGTCCACCTGCAGCTGGCGGTGGACGCCCGGGCCGGCCGGGTCGTCGTCACGGTGGCGGAGGACAACTTGACCAAGGGCACCGCCGGGGCGGCCGTCCAATGCCTCAATCTGGCTCTCGGCTGGCCCGAGACGACCGGCTTGCCCACCGTGGGAGTCGCTCCGTGATCGCATCCGGACCCTGGACTCTGCTGGAGCACGCCGAGCCGGTCTCGATCGTCAAGCTGCCCGCCGGCTCCGATCTGCCCGACTGGGCGGACGGTCTGCCGCTGACCTCGGTGAGCTGGACGGCACGCGAGACCAGCGTGGTCTGCCCGACCCGCTGCATCCCGGACTCCCTGCCCGGGCGGATCGAGGGGCCGTTCAGCGCCTTCGAGGTGGCCGGGCACCTGCCGTTCAACCTCAACGGCGTGCTGCACGCGCTGACCACGCCACTGGCCGAGGCGCAGGTCTCCGTCTTCATCATCTCGACGTTCGAGACGGAATGGCTGCTCGTGCCCGGTCAGCACGCCCGGGCCGCCCGCGCCAGCTGGGCCCGCGCCGGTCACCAGATCGTCGAGCGCAGCAGCAAGGAGAACGGGGCGGGAGTGGAGCTGCCGGCCGGCCGTCCCCACCCGCGAGTGGAGCGAGAGGGATCGTGACCGGCCGGCGGGTCAGCTGGTGAGCAAGGGCTGTGTGAGGGAGAGTTCGTGAGCGTTACCGACCCGCAGGGGTTCCGTGCCGCCGGCGTCACGGCCGGCCTCAAGGCCAGTGGACGGCCGGATGTCGCGCTGGTCGTCAACGACGGTCCGCGCGACGTCGTGGCGGCGGTCTACACGTCCAACCGCTGCAAGGCCAACCCGGTGATGTGGAGCGAGCGGGTGACCGCCGACGGCCGCGCCCGGGCGGTCGTGCTCAATTCCGGCGGGGCCAACTGCTACACCGGGCCCGCCGGATTCGCGATGACCCATCACACCGCCGAACTGGTCGCCGACCTCCTCGGTATCGGTGCGGCCGACGTCGTGGTCTGCTCGACCGGGCTGATCGGGGTCAACTTCGCCGAGGAGCGCCTGCTCGCCGGTGTGCGGTCGGCGTACGACGAGCTCGCCGAGGACGGCGGACCGGCCGCGGCCACCGCGATCATGACCACCGACACCCGCAGCAAGCAGGCCTCCTTCAGCGGGAACGGCTGGCAGGTGGGCGGAATGGCGAAGGGCGCTGGCATGCTGGCGCCAGCGCTGGCCACCATGCTGGTCGTGCTGACCACGGATGCGGTGGTCGACGCCCGGACCGCGGACGAGGCGTTGCGGGCCGCCACCCGGGTCACCTTCGACCGGTTGGACAGCGACGGCTGCCAGTCCACCAACGACACGGTCGTGCTGATGGCGAACGGCGCGAGCGGCGTCGCGGTGACCCCGGCGGAGTTGGCCGAGGCGCTCACCGCGGTCTGCGACGACCTGGCCGGTCAGCTGATGTCGGACGCGGAGGGGGCCAGCCACGACATCGTCATCGAGGTGGTGAACGCGGCCACCGAGGAGGACGCGGTCGAGGTCGGCCGGTCGATCGCCCGCAACAACCTGTTCAAGTGCGCGGTGTACGGCAACGACCCGAACTGGGGACGGATCCTCGCCGCGGTCGGCACCACGCAGGCCCGCTTCGATCCCCTCGACCTGGATGTGGTCCTCAACGGTGTCGCGGTGTGCCGGGGTTCGGTGCCCGCCGAGGATCCCGCCACGATCGACATGACGGCACGGCAGGTCAACGTGACGGTCGACCTGAAGTCGGGTCGCCAGCAGGCCCGCATCCGCACCAACGATCTCACCAACGCCTACGTCCACGAGAACAGCGCCTACTCGACCTGAGCCGTCGAGCCCGACGCGAACGACCGTGACCGCCAGAGGGAGGAATCACCTCGGAATGAATCCGACATCATGAGTGGTTCTGCTGCAGCGCCGTCCGACGACGAGGCGATCGTGCGATGGGGTGGCACCCGCCGGATGCGCGCGGACAACCCCGACTGGGACGCGACCCGGGCGGCCGTCTTCACCGACGCGCTGCCGTGGCTGAAGGAGTTCCACGGGCGCACGGTGGTGGTCAAGTACGGCGGCAACGCCATGATCGACGACGAGCTGAAGCGGGCCTTCGCCGACGACATCGTCTTCCTGCGGCATTGCGGCATCCGGCCGGTGATCGTGCACGGCGGGGGCCCGCAGATCTCGGCGATGCTCAACCGGCTCGGCATCCACTCCGAGTTCCGCGGCGGGCTGCGGGTGACGACACCCGAGGCCGTCGAGGTCGTCCGGATGGTGCTGGTCGGGCAGGTGCAGCGGGACCTGGTCGGGTTGATCAACTCCCACGGGCCGCATGCGGTCGGGTTGTCCGGGGAGGACGCCGGGCTGTTCCGGGCCGAGATCACGCCGGCGATCGTCGACGGCGAGCCGGTGGACATCGGCCTGGTCGGCGACGTCGTCGAGGTGGCTCCGCAGGCCATCCTCGACCTGGTCCAGGCCGGTCGCGTGCCGGTGGTCTCCAGCGTCGCCCCGACCGCGGACGGTCAGCTGCTCAACGTCAACGCGGATACCGCCGCGGCCGCCCTCGCGGTCGCGCTGGGAGCGATCAAACTGGTCGTCCTGACCGACGTGGAGGGCCTCTACAGCAACTGGCCGGACAAGGCCTCGCTGGTGCAGAAGATCGGCTGCGACGAACTGGAGTCGGTGATGCCGCACATCGACTCGGGGATGGCCCCCAAGATGGCCGCCTGCCTGCGGGCGGTGCGCGGTGGCGTCGACCGGGCCACCGTGATCGACGGCCGGCTGCCGCACGCGCTGGTACTGGAGATGCTCACGACGGACGGGACCGGAACGATGGTGGTCGCATGACAACCCCACTGGCGCAAGCGAGCTCGGCCTGGCCGGACGGTCTCGGCTCGTCGGCGGAACTGCTCGCGCGGTACAGCGGCGCGGTGATGAACACCTTCGGCACACCTGCCCGGGTGCTGCGCCGCGGCGAGGGCTGCTACGTCTGGGACGCCGACGACAACCGGTACCTCGACCTGCTCGGCGGCATCGCCGTCAATGCCCTCGGCCACGCCCATCCCACCCTGGTCGGCGCGGTCACGGCGCAGCTCTCCACGCTCGGCCATGTCTCCAACTTCTTCACCTCGACGCCGCAGATCGCCCTGGCGGAGAGACTGATCGAGCTGCTCGGGGCTCCGGAACCGACCCGGGTCTTCCTCGCCAACACCGGCACCGAGGCCCTGGAGGGCGCGTTCAAGCTCTCCCGGCGGACCGGTCGGACGCGGGTGATCGCCGCCGAGGGCGCCTTCCACGGCCGGACGATGGGCGCGCTCGCGCTGACCCACAAGGCGGCCTACCGGGAGCCGTTCGAGCCGCTGCCGGGCGGGGTCTCGCACGTGCCCTACGGCGACGTGGACGCGCTGGCCGCGGTCGTCGACGAGACGGTGGCGGCGGTGGTGCTGGAGCCGATCCAGGGTGAGGCCGGGGTGTTGCCCGCTCCGCCCGGCTACCTGGCCGCCGCCCGCGAGATCACCGCGGCGGCCGGTGCCCTGCTCGTCCTGGACGAGGTGCAGACCGGGATGGGCCGGGTCGGTGCCTGGTTCGCCCACCAGCAGCCGCCGATCGGATCGCCGCAGATCGTGCCGGACGTGGTCACCCTGGCGAAGGGCCTCGGCGGCGGCATCCCGATCGGCGCGGTCGTGGCGACCGGTCGGGCGGCCGAGCTCCTCGGGCCGGGAAGTCACGGCACCACCTTCGGCGGCAATCCGGTCTCGTGCGCGGC
>JBDIAG010000244.1:0-6638 GCA_039812305.1 Actinomycetales bacterium
CAGTGGAGTCCGAGCCGGAAGTGGAGCTCGAGCCGGCAGTCGGGTCGGATCCGGGAGCGGACGTTCCGCCTGTCGCCACCGACTCAGCGGCGGCAGCCGACCCGGCCTCGCCGTCCGCCGACGCGCCGTCCGCCGACGCGCCGTCCGCCACCGCGCCGTCCGCCACCGCGCTCTCGGCAGCCGCGCTCTCGGCAGTCGCGCTCTCGGCCGCCACACCCTCCGCGGCCGCCGTGTTCTCGGCCGCCGCCGTACCCGGTCCGGCCACGGTGTTCTCCGGTCCCGCCGCGTCCTGCCCGGCGTCGGCCGGCCGGTCCTGCTCCGCCTGGTCGGGCGTCGGGTCTGTGTGGGCTGGTGTCTGGTCGGGCACGGTCTGCTCCGGCATGGCGTCGTCCTCGGTCGGGCTGGGGTTCTGGTTCTCGCTCACTTGATCTCCGCAGACTCGATCGCAATGGGACGGTTGGGCTGAGAGCCCCCCGCGACGGTGCCGCCCTCGGCAACCTTCTCGATGACGTCCAGGCCGGAGGTCACCGTGCCGAACACGGAGTATCCGCCGGCGGTGTCGCTGGGGATGGTGGAATCCTTGTACACGATGAAGAACTGCGAGCCCTGGCTGCCGGCCTCGTTGGCCTTGCGCGCCATCGCGATGGTTCCGGCGGGGTAGACGTTGTCGCTCGGCGCGTTCTCGATCGGCCCCCAGCGGTAGCCCGCGTCACCGTTGCCCTGACCGGTCGTGTCTCCGCATTGCAGCACGTAGACGTTCTCCGTCGTCAGTCGGTGGCAGGAGGTCTCGTCGAAGAACTTCTCGCGAGTGAGGAAGAGGAAGTTGGACACCGACTGGGGTGCCTTGGCGCCGTCCAGACTGAGGGTGACCGCCCCGCAGGTGGTGGTGAGCTCGACCGTCCACTCCTTGTTGCCCGCCTCGGCGGGCGACGGCGCCTCGGCGGCGACGGACTTCTGGTCGTAGGGGATGTCCGTCGGCACCGGGCAGGGGTTCGTGGTCTCGGACTGCGAGGTGGGCTCCGAGGCTGCGTCGGCGGGGGTGGTCTCCGGGTCCGGAGGTCTGGCGGCGATCACGACGAGAGTCACGATCGTGCCGATCGCGATCACGGCGAAGATGGTGGACGCGATGATCCGTAGCCGCCGCGAGCGCGACGCCTTGGCGGCCTGCCGCGTCTGCCAGTCGCTGTAGCGACGCTTGGCGTACTCGCGGTCGCGCTTGCTCGGGGACAACAGACCCTCCAGGTAGAGACCGCTACGCCTTGGCGGGGCGCCCGGTGACGGGGAAACGCCGAGCAGTCTAGGGCCGCGTGCGTCGACGGCATACCCGAACCACCCGTTGCATAGCCATCCTGCCAGCAGAATCGCTCCGGCGATACGGGGTTTTACGCTCTCGACCCGAGCACGGATCGGGGTTGTCCGACCCTCCTACTAGGCTCCTGGATGTGCTCGTCACCGGATTTCCCGCTCAGGCCTTCGACACCAACTGTTACGTGGTCGCCCCCGCCGTGGGCGAGGAATGCGTGGTGGTCGACCCGGGAATCGGCGTCGAGGAGCATCTGCGCGAGGTGCTCACACAGCTCAAGCTGCGTCCGGCGGCCGTGCTGCTCACGCACGGCCACATCGACCACGTCTACTCGGTGACCCCGGTCTGCCAGGGGTCGGGTGTCCCGGCGCTCGTGCACGCCGACGATCGCTATCGGCTGAAAGATCCGATCGGCACCCTCGATCCGGGGCTGGTCTCGATGCTGGAACAGCAGTTCGGCCGTAGACAGGGCTGGGTCGAGCCGTCCGATGTGATCGAGCTGGCCGACCGGCAGACCGTGGAGATCGCCGGGCTCACCGTCGAGATCCTCCACGCGCCCGGGCACACCGAGGGCTCGGCGATGATGCGAATCCCCGAAGTGCCCGAGAACGTCTCCGGCGCCAGCGTCGAGCTCACCGACACCATCCTGACCGGCGACGTGGTCTTCGCCGGCAGCATCGGGCGCACGGATCTGCCGGGCGGGTCGCACCCGGCGATGCTGAAGTCGTTGCGCGAGGTGGTGCTGCCGCTGCCAGACTCGTCCTTGCTGCTGCCCGGGCACGGCCCGGCGACCACCATGGGTCGCGAGCGGCAGACCAACCCGTATCTCCTGGAGGTGTCCTGACGTGGCCCGCGTGACCCCGATCTCCGGGTTCCCGGAGTGGAGCCCGGCGCAACGCATCGTCGAGCAGCAGGCGCTGCGCGAGTTCCGCGAGGTCTTCGAGCTGCACGGCTTCGCCGGCATCGAGACCCGCGCGGTCGAGACGGTCGACCAGCTGTTGCGCAAGGGGGAGATCGACAAGGAGGTCTACGGCGTCCGCCGGCTCG
This sequence comes from Actinomycetales bacterium, assembly GCA_039812305.1. GTDB lineage: Bacteria > Actinomycetota > Actinomycetes > Actinomycetales > CAWJMD01 > JBDIAG01. The sequence goes on from JBDIAG010000244.1 coordinate 2,351, forward strand.
CGGCCGAGCCGGGGGAGTGGGACGGCTCCGATCTGGCCCTGCACTTCGACCTGACCGTCCCGTTCGCACGGTACGTGCTGGAGAACGCGGGCACCCTGCAGTTCCCGTTCCGGCGCTACCAGATGCAGAAGGTGTGGCGCGGGGAACGTCCGCAGGAGGGCCGGTACCGCGAGTTCACGCAGGTCGACATCGACGTGGTCGACCGGGATTCGCTCGCCTTCCACTACGAGGTCGAGATGCCGCTGGTGATGGCACGGGCGTTCACCCGGCTGCGTCGGCTCGGCTTCCCCGAGATGACGATCCGGGTGAACAACCGCAAGCTGGCCGAGGGCTTCTATCGCGGGCTGGGCGTGGAGGACCCCGCGGCCGTCCTGCGCGTGGTGGACAAGCTGGACAAGATCGGTCCCGATCGCGTGCTGGCCGAGCTGGAGACGGTCGGCGTGCCGCCCGAGTCCGGCCGCAAGTGTCTACAGCTGGCTGCCATCCGCAGCGTGGACGAGGCCTTCGTCGGGTCCGTCCGGGAACTGGGCGTCACCTCGGATCTGCTCGAGCAGGGTCTGGACGAGCTGGCCCAGGTGGTGACGGCGGCCGGCCGGCGGGCTCCCGGCGCGCTGGTGGCCGATCTGTCCATCGCGCGGGGGCTCGACTACTACACCGGCACGGTCTACGAGACGACGATGCACGGTCTGGAGTCCTACGGCTCGGCCTGCTCGGGCGGACGCTACGACAGTCTGGCCAGCGACGGGCGGGTGAGCTATCCCGGCGTCGGGATCTCCTTCGGGCTGACCAGGGTGCTCGGGCTGCTGTTCGCGCGCGGGCTGAGGGCCTCCCGGTCGGTGCCGACCAGCGTGCTGGTGGCGCTGGCGGACGAGGAGTCGCGTCCGGCCGCCGAGGCGATGGCGGATGTCCTGCGCGGCCGGGGGATCTCCGCGCTGGTCAGTCCGGAACCGGCGAAGTTCGGCAAGCAGATCCGCTTCGCCGACCGGCGCGGGATTCCGTTCGTTCTGTTCGGATCGGCCGAAGGTGACAAGCCGGAGATCAAAGACCTCCGATCGGGCGAGCAGACGCCGATCGACCTTCACCACTGGGCGCCGGCTGCCGATGACGCCATCCCGGGGGTGATTCAGCCGACGCTGGACGAGGCCCGGTGAGGCGACCGGACGGAGGAGCAGGTGACGCAGTCGGTGGTTGTCGACGAGGGCACGACCGATCCACTCGCCGCGTTCGTGGCCGATGCCGTAGCCGGTCTCGGCCTCCGGGCGCGCTACCCCGACATCGTCGGCCCGCTGGAGCCGGTGGTGCTGCGCAAGCGCGCGAACGCCCTGATCCGACTCGACCCGCTGCCGGTGGTGGCGCGGGTGGCCAACTGGACGGCGTCGGTGCGGGAGGACCCGGTGGGTCCGTTGGAACGGGAAGTGCGGTTGAGTCGGTGGGTCGCCGCCTGGGGCCATCGGGCGCCGACCCCGCTCTCCGGCGGGCTGGCGGGTCCGCACGACGAGGAGGGGGTCGCCTTCACCCTCTGGCCGCTCCGTCACGACGGTGCACCACTGACCGATCCGGGGCTGGCCGGACGGTCGCTGGCCGAGCTGCATCACGCGCTGGCCGCCTTTCCCGGTCACCTGCCGGGGCCCGACGCGATCGCGCTGGACGCGAACCGGGCGATGTTCCTGCTGGCCCGGATGGGCGTAGTGGACGCGGACGAGGCGATGCTGGTCGCCGACGAGTGCCGTGAGCTGCTCGCCGATCTCAAGACCCTGATGGCCGAGCTGCCGCCGGAACGACTGGTCGTCCTGCACGGCGACGCGCACTCCGGCAACGCCCGGGTCGTCGACGGTGTCGTCGAGTGGTTCGACTTCGAGGACGCCTGGCGAGGCCCGATCGAATGGGACGTGGCCGTGTTGTCCGAGACCCACTGGACGAACGCCCGCCAGCGCGAGATCGCCCTGCGCCAGTACTGCGCGGCTGCCGAGGTGGAGCTGGACAAGGACCTCCTCACCGCCTGCCGGCGCCTGCGCAACGCCCAGTCCGAGGCCTGGCGCGCACTCGCCGCCGCGGCCGGCGGGTAAGCGCTCCCGGCATCGATCGAGGAGTCACAACACGCCGTCAGAATCGCATTTCCGGGGCGTGTTGCGACCCCTCGACCCCACCGCGGTCAGGTGGCGGCTGGGGAAGTGGGGGTGGGCCAGAACCGGACGACCACCGCCTGCTGGGCCAGCGTCCACACCGCACTGACGGCCCAGTAGAGGAGCACGCCGGCGGGCACGAAGGCGGCGCTGATCAGGACGCCCACCGTGGACAGGCCGGGCATCAGCGATTGGATCTGACCCATCTGGCCGGTCAGGGCATGTGCGGGCAGGTTGCGCAGGGCGAGATACCGCTGGGTCAGATACGTCACGGCGGCCAGCGCCAGAGCCAGACCGACGAGGACGGCTCCGGCCGGGGAGAGGGCCGCCGCACGGAGGGTCAGGTCGAGGCTGACCCCGGCGAACTGGGCCTGCACCGCCGACTGCGCCAGCGAGGCGGTGATGCTCGCCACCGGGGATCCGGCGGCGAGGTCGCGCAGCACGAAGTAGAGCGCCGACATCACCGGCAGCTGGAAGACCAGCGGCAGCCAGGCCGCCGCGCCCAGCCCGTGCGAGCGCTGCGCCTCGCGCAACTCCTCGGCCTGCTTGAGCAGGCTGGCGCGGTCGGTCCGGCCGGCGTACCGGCGCCGGATCCGGTCCAGCTCCGGATGGGCCTTGGCGCCGGCGTGACTGAACCGGACCTGTCGCACGACGAGCGGCAGCAGCACGACCCGGACCGCGATCACCAGGAGGCAGATAGACAGGGCCCAGGTCAGGCCCGCGTCCGGGGCCAGTCCGGTGGCGGCGAGCAGGGAATGGGCACCGGCCAGAATGGCCGAGACAACGGCGATGAAGGGGGCGAGAAGCCATGACAGCATGAGTGGAAGTCCTTGTCCGATAGTGGGTTTGAGAGGCGAGCGAGCGAAAGCTGCCTCAGCACCCGGGTGCGCGGGGGCGCACCAGACCAGGACGATTCGGGCGGTTGGCCAGAGGTTTGAGGGGGACGACACCACCCCGTGCCGGCACCGGCGCCGGTCGGACGGTCACCCCGAAGAAGCGCTGGGCGCCGAGCAGCAGGCAGGCCGCGGCGGCCAGGGTCAGCGCCACCGCCGTCACCGCCGCGTCGCCGCCGAAGCCGACCGTTCCCAGGACGAGGCTCACCAGCACCAGGAACGGCAGCAGCGAGCGCCACGCCGTCACGATGCCGTCCATCAACCGCCTCCAGGAGTCTCGTCCCAGGTTACGGGCTCGCCGGGAAATAAGCGCTGCGTGTCGCTTCCTGGATCAGGCGCGCGATGGCGTTGTCGGCCACACGCGCGGATGGCTCGGCTCCGAGGACGGACCTTCGCCGTGCCAGCCATCCCGCCCGGAGACCGATACTGCCGCGTCAATTCCCTGTCGCGCCCTAACCCGCTCACGATCCGCCGCGGGCTTCCGTAGGATGCTCCGCGGACCAGATCCCGACAACCGACCCCGCGAAAGACGCGAAAGAAGGAATCTCTGTGTTGCGCACCCACACCGCCGGCTCCCTGCGGGCCGGCGACAAAGGCTCCACGGTCACCCTCACCGGGTGGGTGGCGAGCCGCCGCGATCACGGCGGGGTCGCCTTCCTGGACCTGCGCGATGCGTCCGGGATCTGCCAGGTCGTCGTCCGCGACGAAGCCGTCGCCCACAGCCTGCGCAACGAGTACTGCCTCAAGGTGACCGGGGTGGTCTCGATCCGTCCGGAGGGCAACGAGAACCCGGCCCTGCCCACCGGTGAGATCGAGGTGATCGCGGACGAGGTGGAGGTGCTCAACCCCTCCGCGCCGCTGCCGTTCCAGCTGGACGAGCACGTCGAGGTGGGCGAGGAGGCCCGGCTCAAGTACCGCTATCTCGACCTGCGCCGGTCCGCGTCCGGGCACGCCATCCGGCTGCGCTCGCAGGTGAACAAGGCCGCGCGCGACGTGCTCGACCGGCACGGCTTCGTCGAGATCGAGACGCCGACGCTGACGCACTCCACGCCCGAGGGAGCCCGTGACTTCCTGGTTCCCGCGCGCCTCTCGCCGGGCTCCTGGTACGCCCTGCCGCAGAGCCCCCAGCTGTTCAAGCAACTGCTGATGGTCGCCGGCATGGAGCGCTACTACCAGATCGCCCGCTGCTACCGGGACGAGGACTTCCGGGCCGACCGGCAGCCCGAGTTCACCCAGCTCGACATGGAGATGAGCTTCGTCGACTCCGACGAC
>JBDIAG010000245.1:0-6622 GCA_039812305.1 Actinomycetales bacterium
GCTGCCGGGGCTGGCGGATGTGCATTTCCGGCTGCCCGTACAAGAAGGTGTACTTCAACCACAAGACCGGGAAGGCGGAGAAGTGCACGTTCTGCTACCCCCGGATCGAGGTCGGCATCCCGACCGTGTGCGCCGAGACCTGTGTCGGCCGGCTGCGTTACATCGGGCTGGTGCTCTACGACGCCGACCGGGTGCTCGAGGCCGCCGCTGTCAAGAACGAGAAGGATCTCTACGAGGCGCAGCGCAGCGTCCTGCTCGACCCGGACGACCCGGCGGTCCAGGCCGCGGCCGAGCGGGACGGCATCCCGGGTGACTGGATCGCCGCCGCACGACGCTCCCCGGTCTGGTCCCTGATCAGCCGGTATCGGGTGGCGCTGCCGCTGCATCCGGAGTACCGGACGATGCCGATGGTCTGGTACATCCCGCCGCTGTCGCCGGTCGTCGACGTCGTCCGCGACACCGGTCACGACGCCGAGTCGAAGGACAACCTGTTCGCCGCGATCGAGGCGCTGCGGATCCCGGTGGAGTACCTCGCGAACCTCTTCACCGCCGGTGACGTCCAGCCGGTGAACGACGTGTTGCGCAAGCTGGCCGCGATGCGCTCGTACATGCGTGACATCAACCTGGGCCGCGACCCCGACGACGAGATCGCGCACAGCGTCGGGATGAGCGGCGAGGAGATGTACGAGATGTTCCGGCTGCTGGCCCTGGCCAAGTACGACGAGCGGTACGTCATCCCGAGCGCCCACGGCGAGCAGGCGCACGCCCTGGAGGAGCTCGCGACGGAATGCTCGCTGGACTACGACGGCGGGCCCGGGATGTCGGCGTTCGGCGAGGGCTCCGGCGAGCTCACGCCCGTCGCGGTCGAGAACTTCCGGATGCTGAAGGAGCGGCAGACCTCGGACGTGCTGGTCGGCGGACGCTCCAAGCAGGGCCGGGTGAACCTGCTCAACTGGGACGGCAAGGGCCGGCCCGACGGGCTGTTCCCGAGCGAGGACGAGCGATGATCGGCAGACGTCGCGGACGTCCCGCTCAGGACGGCCGGGAGAAGGCACACCTGGCCCACAGCTGGCAGGTGATCTCCCTGCTGCTCGACTACCCGTCCGAGGAGCTGCTGGGGCGGCTTCCCCTCCTGAGCTCGGTGATCGCCCAGCTGCCCGAGCAGGTGCGTGGCCCCCTGACGCGGTTGTGTGAGCACCTGGGTACGACTGAGCCGCTGCAGTTGCAGCGCGACTACGTCGAGACCTTCGACACGACCCGGCGGTGTTGCCTCTACCTCACGTATTTCGCCCATGGCGACACGCGCAAACGTGGCCTGGCGTTGCTGCAGTTCAAGCACGCGTATCGCCGGCGCGGTGTCGAGCTCGCCGCCGACGAGTTGCCCGATCACCTGGCCGTCGTGCTGGAGTTCGGCGCCGCCCACGATCTGGACCTGGCCTGGAAGCTGCTCAACGAGCACCGGGCCGGGCTGGAGCTGTTGCGGATCGCGTTGCAGGAGCGCGGTTCTGCCTGGGCCGATGCCGTCATTGCGCTGTCCGCCACGCTCCCGGCGCTGCGGGGCGAGGAGTCCCAGGCGCTGCAGCGACTGATCCAGGAGGGCCCACCGGGCGAGGAGGTCGGTCTCGATCTGACTCCCTACGCCCTCGACCCGCACCTCAGCTCACACTCGCCCTCGCCGTCACCCCAGCAGGTCAACCTCGGCACCCGGATTCCCGTTGGAGGCCAAGCATGAACGTGTTCCTGTGGGCGATCGTCCCCTACGTCTGCCTGGCCGTCTTCGTCGGCGGCCATGTGTGGCGGTACCGGTATGACAAGTTCGGCTGGACCACCCGCAGCTCCCAGCTCTACGAATCCAGGCTGCTGCGCTGGGGCAGTCCGATGTTCCACTTCGGCATGCTCGGCGTCGTGGCCGGCCACTTCATCGGCCTGGTGATACCGAAGACGTGGACCGAGGCGGTGGGGATCAGCCAGCACGCCTACCACCTCGTCGCCGTGTACGGCGGCCTGGTCGCGGGCGCCATGACCGTCGTCGGGCTGGCGATCCTCATCTACCGGCGGCGGACCGTGGGACCGGTGTTCTCGGCGACGACACCGATGGACAAGGTGATGTACGCGATTCTCGGCGCCGTGATCCTCATCGGGGTGTTCAACACGCTCGCCTACAGCGCGTTCGGCCACTACGACTACCGCGAGGGTGTGTCGATCTGGTTCCGCAGCATCTTCTGGTTCCAGCCGGACTACGACCTGATGGCCACCGCTCCGCTCGGCTTCCAGCTGCACGGACTGCTGGCGTTCCTGCTCTTCGCGCTCTGGCCGTTCACCCGGCTGGTGCACGTCTTCAGCGCCCCCCTCGGCTACGTCACCCGGCCCTACATCGTCTACCGCAGCCGGGACACCAGCCCGCGCGGCCTCGGCTCGCGAGCCCCGCAGCGCGGCTGGGAGCGGCCAAAGGTCTAGTTCCGGTCGTGATCTTGCGATCGAGCCCGGCCCGCGGGCCGGCCAACTGGACCGGATCGCGCGGCCGGTCATCCGGGTCGATCGTCCGGGCCGGATGGCGGACTGGATGGTGGGGCCGGATGGCGGGCTGGATGGCGGGCTGGATGCCGTCTGGATGCCGGCTGGATGGCCGGCCGGCCATCCGGGCGGCCCGGCCATCCGGCTGGATCGGCGGCGTCCGGCCGGATGTGCGGTGGAACCGCGAGCGACCAGTGGCCCGGCCCCCCGCGACCGGGGCCGCGGCCACCAACGGGACCCGGGGTGCGGCCACCAAGGGATCGAGGGCGGCCACCAACGGGACCGGGGCCACCAACGGGACCGAAGGCCGGCCGGCGCCGGCTGGCCAAGACGGTCCGGCAACACTGAGAATGGTTGAACTATGGCAACGGAATACCGGCGAGGCAGATGACAACGGGCATTGTGAGTGGCAACAGGGACGATCTCGGCGTGGACACATCCGGGCGGGACGAATCCCGGTTGTCCGAGCCGCGACGAGTCGTGCACCGGGCCGCCGTCACGGTCGAGGCCATCCACCCGGAGGAACACGCCCGTCTCGTCGACTGCCCGGAATCCGGTGCGGTCGCCACTTTCGCCGGGATCATCCGAAATCACGACCACGGCCGATCCGTCAGCGGCATCGACTACGTCGCGCATCCCAGCGCCGGTGACGAGATCGCTCGGGTAGCGGCGGAGATCGCCGCCGCCCACGCAGTGGACGGCATCGCCGTCACCCACCGACTGGGCACCCTCACCGTGGGCGACGTGGCCCTGGCCGCCGCGGTCAGCGCGGCGCACCGCCACGAAGCCTTCGCCGCCCTGTCCGCCCTCGTCGACCAGATCAAGGCCGAGGTTCCGATCTGGAAGCACCAGACCTACGCCGACGGCCGCCAGGAATGGGTCGGCTGCCCAACCTGAGCCGCAAGCCTGCACGCTCCGCACCAGTTGCTCCGCCACGGCTACCGACCTGAGCCGCCCAATCCGCCATTTGGATTGCCCAGCCGCAGGCCGACACGCGAATCCCCTTCGCACGATCCAACCATCCGGTCCGCTTAGTCCGTTTTCCCGAGTCGCAACCGGGCCCCACCACCCACGATCACTCTGGCACTGCCCCGCCAGGCGACGCAGTGCCAGAGCGAGTCGACCTCCCCAGGAAACGCCCAAATCGACACATGCCGGGTGACTCTGGCAGTGCTCGCTTTGGCGGCGCAGCGCCAGAGTCTTTGGGGGGTGGGTGTACGTCTCAGGGCCCTGCGATTTGGGCCAGCCGCCGCCGGCGAGGTGGGGCGTCGCGCTGGGCATCCGGCGGGCCGGAGGGGCACATCCCGGAGAGGGGCGGCGGCCGGATGAATGGATGGGATGGCCGGTGGGTCACGAGGGCGCACGGAACGTGCGCAGCAGCGGGGTGCGGGTACCCCGCCGACACCGGCCGTCACCGCTGTCCAGAGGGCTGCCGAACGGGATTGTCAGTGGCTGGTGATGTGCTGGGGTCCGAGTCGAAACCGGGGCGGCCGCCGGGTAGGCGTCCGGCGGTGCGAATGGGACAGAGGACGTGAGGGCATGCTCATCGAGGAGTTCGTGCGGGCGTGGATCAGTGGCGACTACAGCGGAGTGGAACCACTTCGGGTTCCGGCCGTCGAGCGCCCGGATCGGGAACGACGGGATGTTTGGGACCGGGCCGGCGTGGTGCGCATCGCTCGGCGGCGACTCGACATGAGCCAGCGCGACCTCGCGGCTGCGGTCGGGGTAGCTGCCAGCACGATCAACCGGGCCGAGAGCCGGTCGGTCGAGGCCTCACTGCAGGTGATCGAACAGATCCTCGCTCTCGCCGGGTTGCGCTTGGCGCTCGTCGACGTCGACACCGACGAGGAGATCCAGCCCGAACCGGTCGATGTCGTCCGCGATCACGGGGGACGACGCTTCCCGGCCCACCTCGACCTTCGTCCCGGTGGCGGGTTGCGTGGGCCGGACGGCGCATGGCGGCCGGATCGCCCGGAACCTCGCGCCACCTATGACCACCGTGCCCAACGGCGTCGGCGACGTACCCATGACGGCTATGTGCCACAGCGCCACCCGACCGAGCCCGAGACCCGGGCCGCCCTGCAGTGCACACCGCAGCAACGCAAGCCCGACCCCCGCCGACGGCGTGCTTGGGCCGCCCAGCCCCTCCAGGATTCGACCCCGTCGGTGTCGACGAACGGCCGCCTGAGGATCGGGCCGAACGAAGACCAACCGCCGGACGACCTTACCTGGCCAGGGGACGGTGCCCGGCCGGACGACGGTGCCCGGCCGGACCGCGCCGGGCCGAACGAGGGCGCCGAGCCGGGCGACCGTACCCGGCCAGACGACCGCGCCCGGCCAGACGACCACACCCGACCGAACGACAAGACCTCGCCGGACGACCACACCCGGTCGGACGACCAAACGCGGCCAGACGACCACACCCGACCAGACGACCACACCTGGCCAGACGACCACACCCGGCCAGGCGACCGCGCCTGCCCGAACGACCACACCTCGCCGGACGACCGCACGCGGCCAGACGACGACACCTGGCCAGACGACCACACCCGGCCAGACGACCGCGCCTGGCCGGACGACCACACCCGGCCAGACGACCGCGCCTGGCCGGACGACGACACCTGGCTGAACGACCGTACCTGGCTGGACGACGACACCTGGCTGGACGACGACGGTGAGCCGGAGCAGGGCGTCGGCTGCCGGGTCCGGGACGCCTGGCCACGTCAGGACACTGAGCTCGAGAGCCGGCGATGGCCCGGTCGCGAGAAGCGGACCAGCGGACACGCAGGGACGGTCTGCGCTCACGTTCCGTTGAGGGACTCCCGGGGTCTGGGGGCTCTCCGGATCAGCAGTCGCGCGCGCGGCCGCCGGCCCGACGACCACGACGGCGGCTGAGGACGCTCAGGCGGATCTGCCCGGGGTACGGTGCGAACATGTCGAAGCTCGCACCCTCACCGCTGGATCCGCGGGCCAGGACGGTCGTGGACCGGCTTCATGCCCAGAGCCGGAATCAGATGTACCGCTCCGTCCTGCCCATGCTCGGTCGCGCGGTGAGGAGCCGCGTCCGGGAGGGGACCTGGGACTCGACGCAGACGGCGGACGGCAAAGCGTGGCTCGCCGACAAGCTGGTCGCGCTGGATCCGGCCAAGGCGGCCCTGTGCTATCTCCTGTGCCGCTCGCTGGACGCGCGCCGGGTCGTGGAGGCCGGCACCTCGTTCGGGGTGTCGACGATCTACCTGGCCGCCGCGGTCCGCGACAACGCGGCCGCGGTCCCGAACAACCCGGCCACGGTCCGCGACAACGTGGCCGCGGTCCCAAACAGCCCGGCCACGGTCCGCGACAACCCGAACGACCCCGAGGCTGTCGGCGATGACCAGGCCGCGGTCGGCGACAACCAGACCGCGGACAAGACCACGATTCCAGCGCCGGGTGTCATCGGCACCGAGCACGAACCCGCCAAGGCGGCCGCTGCCAGGCGCCATCTCGGCGAGGCCGGACTCGACCACCTCGTCGACGTCCGCGAGGGCGACCTGCGCGAGACGCTGCGCCACCTCGACGGCCCGATCGATTTCATGCTCGTCGACATCTGGATCCCGATGGCCCGGCCGGCCCTCGATCTGGTGACACCGGCTCTGCGCCCGGGCGCGCTCGTCGTGTGCGACAACGTGGTCAGTGGAAACACCGAATACCGCGACTATCTCAGTCTGGTGCGCGACCCGGCCGGACCGTTCGTCTCCGTCACGATCCCCGGGCAGGGCGGCCTCGAGATCTCGATGAAGCGCTGAGGGCCCGCCGGCACGAAACGTCGCGCTACGGCTCGCGGTAGATGCCGGGCTTGTCCACCACCAGGACAGCGCCTCCGGCGGCGTCGCGCATCTCGGCCGGTGCCAGCCGGTGCGCGAGGTGGTAGACGGCGACCGTCACGATCGTCCCGAGCGCGATGCCGGACAGCGTAAAGGTCGGCGTGATCTGGAGAGATACGTCGCCGATGCCGATGATGATGCCCGCCGCCACCGGAACCAGGTTGATCGGATTGCCCAGATCGACCTGGTTCTCCTTCCAGATCTTCGCGCCGAGGAGTCCGATCATGCCGTAGAGAACCACGGTG
>JBDIAG010000246.1:0-6614 GCA_039812305.1 Actinomycetales bacterium
GGCCGCCGCCGGCCAGGGCGACCGCCACCGGACGCCGGTGCGGGTGGTCAGGATTCCCAGGCCACCGGGAGCACCCCAGCAGGTCGGATCAGCGAAGCCGACGTCCACCGCGGGCAGCTCGATGGCGCCGGCGCCGGCGGAGAGGTCGCACACCAACGGCACGTCCCGGGCACGGCAGAGATCGCGCACCGCCTCGATCGGCTGCACCGTGCCCACTTCGGCGTTGGCCAGTTGCACCGCGACGAGTCCGGGGGAGTCGTCCGCCCCCAGGGCCCGGCCCAGGTCGTCCAGGTCGACCCGGCCGAGGCCGTCCACCCCGATGGCGGCGACGGAGGCGCCGGAAGGCTGGTTCGCCAGCCACTCCACGCTCTTCAGCACGCTCGAGTGCTCGACGGTGGAATGGATCAACCGGCGGCCCACGCGGGCGCGCCCCGCCGCGACCCCGAGCACGCCGGCCTGGGCGGCCAACTCGAAGGACCCGGTCAGCGCGAGTTCCTCGGTGCGCACTCCCAGCGCCGCCGCGATCGCCTCCCGGGCGCCGTCCAGAAGGAGTCGCGCGGTGCGTCCCTCCCGGTGGAGCCGCCGCGGATCGGCCCATCCCTCGTCCAGTGCGCTGAGCAGCGCCTCTCGCGCCTGGGGAAGGATCGGGGCGTGCTGCGAGGCATCCCAAAACGCCCTGGATGACTGATTCGTTGGCAAGAATCCTCCGATTCGCCCATGCGTAGCATCTGTCTGATCCGCCACGCCGGAAACGTTATCGGGGGTGCCGTGCTCCCCGCCTCGCAATACCGGTAGGGTGCACAAGTCCAAGACTGCAGCCCCGTGTGGGCTGTCACCCCACATTGGAGTGCTCCGTGAGCCATCGGCCCTGTTGCCCGGCAGGAAGGAAAGGCTGTCGTGACGTCGCGTAACCGCCTGAACCGCCGCCTAGCTGCTCTCTGCACCGGCATCTTCGTCGCTGTCGCCCTGGCGGGCTGCTCAGTGGAGGAGATCAAGCGCGGATGGCTGCCCACCCAGCGTGGCATGACGAACCACACCGACCGGATGTGGGATCTGTGGGTCGGCTCCTGGATCGCCGCCTGGATCGTCGGTGGCATCACCTGGGGCCTGATGTTCTGGTGCATGATCGCCTACCGCCGCCGCAAGGGTCAGACCTCGCTGCCGGTGCAGCTGCGGTACCACATGCCGATCGAGATCATGTTCACGATCATCCCGGTCTTCATGGTCGGCGTGCTGTTCTTCTACACCGCTCGCGACATGGCGATCATCAACCATGTCGACAAGGACGCCCCGGATGCGGTGAACATCCAGGTCATCGGCAAGCGCTGGGCGTGGGACTTCAACTACCTCGACAGCGATGTCTACGACACCTCGGAGCAGGTGCCGATGGACGGCACCAGTGCCCCGGAGGAAGAGGTCCCGACGCTGTATCTGCCGGTGGATCGCACGATCACGCTGCAGATCGATTCCCGCGACGTGGACCACTCGTTCTGGGTCCCGGCATTCCTCTACAAGCGGGACATGATCCCCGGAATGCACAACACGTACCAGTTCAAGCCCCAGATCGAGGGTGTCTACCCCGGCAAATGCGCGGAGCTTTGCGGCGAGTACCACTCCGAGATGGTCTTCAAGGTTGCTGTCGTGTCGCAATCGGAGTATGACCAGAAGATGACCGAGTTCCGACAGAAGGGTCAAACGGGGGAGCTGGCCCTGGATCTCGGTCGCGCTGACGGCCCGGAGCGCAACGCTGTCGGCGAGAACATCGGAGGCGAGGGATGAGTACTTTCGAATACACGCCGGCCACGGGTAGTGCCGAGGCGGCTCCGCTCACGAAGAAGGCCTCGACGGCGGGGGCCCTGGTCGTCAAGTGGGTCACCACCACCGACCACAAGACGATCGGCATTCTCTATCTGGTCAGCTCGTTCGTCTTCTTCCTGGTCGGCGGCGTGCTCGCGCTGTGGATCCGGTTGGAGCTGTGGGCGCCCGGCATTCAGTTCGTGCAGAGCAAAGAGCAGTACAACATGCTGTTCACGATGCACGGCACGATCATGCTGTTGCTCTTCGCGACTCCGTTGTTCGCCGGGTTCGCGAACTACATCATGCCGCTGCAGATCGGCGCCCCCGATGTGGCCTTCCCGCGGCTCAACATGTTCGCGTACTGGCTGTACATCTTCGGCGGTCTGATCGCCTCCATCGGCTTCTTCACCCCCGGCGGCGCCGCCGCGTTCGGATGGTTCGCCTACGCGCCTCTGAGCAACCAGATCTACTCGCCCGGCATCGGTGCCGACCTGTGGATCTTCGGGCTCGGGCTGGCCGGCTTCGGAACGATCCTGGGTGCGGTCAACTTCATCACGACGATCCTGTGCATGCGGGCTCCGGGGATGACGATGTGGCGGATGCCGATCTTCACCTGGAACATCCTCATCACCTCGGTGCTGGTGCTGCTGGCCTTCCCGCCGCTGGCGTCCGCCCTGCTGGTGCTGGGCGCGGACCGTCGGCTCGGGGCGCAGGTGTTCGAGGCCGACAACGGGGGAGCGATGCTCTGGCAGCACCTCTTCTGGTTCTTCGGCCACCCCGAGGTGTACATCATCGCGCTGCCGTTCTTCGGCATCGTCTCGGAGATCCTGCCGGTGTTCAGCCGCAAGCCGGTCTTCGGCTACAAGACCCTGGTGATGGCCACGATCTCGATCGCCGCCCTGTCGGTGTCGGTGTGGGCACACCACATGTACGTGACCGGCGCGGTGCTGCTGCCGTTCTTCTCGTTCATGACGATGCTGATCGCGGTGCCGACCGGCGTGAAGTTCTTCAACTGGATCGGCACGATGTGGCGAGGGCAGTTGACCTTCGAGACGCCGATGCTCTGGTCGCTGGGCTTCCTGGTCACCTTCCTGTTCGGCGGTCTGACCGGGGTCATCCTGGCGATGCCCGCGCTCGACTTCCACGTCTCCGACACCTACTTCGTGGTGGCGCACTTCCACTACGTCGTCTTCGGAACGGTCGTCTTCGCGATGTTCGCCGGCTTCTACTTCTGGTGGCCGAAGTTCTTCGGGAAGATGCTCAACGAGCGGCTGGGGAAGATCCACTTCTGGCTGCTGTTCATCGGCTTCCACGGCACCTTCCTGATTCAGCACTGGCTGGGCGTCATCGGGATGCCGCGACGCTACGCGGACTACCTGCCCTCCGACGGCTGGCAGAGCTGGAACCAGATCTCCACGGTCTTCGCCTTCATCCTCGGCGTGTCCATGCTGCCGTTCATGCTGAACGTGTACACCACCTGGCGTCGGGCGCCCAAGGTGGAGCAGGACGACCCGTGGGGCTACGGCGCCTCGCTGGAGTGGGCCACCACCTGCCCGCCGCCGCGGCACAACTTCAACGAGATCCCGCGGATCCGCTCCGAGCGCCCCGCGTTCGATCTGAACCACCCCGAGGTCGCCGGCTTCGACTATGTCGCACCTTCCGCCGGGCGGGACAAGGAGGCAGCCACGTCATGAGGGTCGAATACTGGATCTTCCTGATCATCGGCTTGTTCTACATCCCGTGTTGCCTGGTCTACGCGGCCATGGGCGGCGAGCCGGTGGGCATCGCGGGTCTGGCCCTCGGCGCCGGCCTGGGGCTGATGATCGCGGGCTACCTCAAGCTGACCGGTCGCAAGCTGACCGACCTTCCCGAGGAGAACGATCACGCCGAGATCGCCGACTACGCGGGGGAGCAGGGCGAGTTCTCGCCCTGGTCGTGGTGGCCTTTGCCACTTGCCGCCTCAGCTGCCCTGGTTTTCCTTGGTTTGGCTGTAGGCTATTGGGTGTCGGCTATCGGCGTGGTCCTTGGCGTGGTGTCTCTGGTCGGTTGGGTGTACGAGTACTACCGGGGCGCTCACGCCCACTGAGAGTACCCGGGGCACCGGCCTCCACAGTTTTCCGCTCCAACGCAATACGCATCCGCCAACCGTGCAACGGAAGGCGGATGCGGCGCGTCTGAAGGTGTATGCGACCTGGTCGACATGGCACTGAAAGACGTCAGCAGTTTGGAGCACTGTGAGCCACACCCACCACCGTCGCGGCACCCTGCCCGTTGCCGCCCTGGTTCTCGTCGGCCTGGTTGGCTGTAGTCAGCTGGGCATCGATACCGGCGGTTCTGGCCCGAGCGCGACCCAGACCAAGGAGGCGGTTCCCCCCGCCACCATCGCCGTGAGCGTGCCCACCGGGGCCGCCGACGTGCGTCCCGACACCGTCGTGACGGTGGCCAGCACCCGGGGCACCATCAAGGACGTGCAGGTCACGGCGGCGGATGGCGCGCCCGTGCCCGGCGAGCTCTCCGACGACAAGACCAGCTGGGTATCGACCTCGCCACTGGCTCTGGAGACCGCCTACACGGTCTCCGGGTCGGCGGAGAACCCCGAGGGCTCGGTCACCCCGCTGTCCAGCAACTTCACCACCCTGAAGCCGCGGGACACCGAAGAGGCCTCGATCACCCCGACCGCCTCCATGCAGACCGTGGGCGTGGCGATGCCGATCGTGGTGCTCTTCGATTCCGCGCCGGTGGACAAGGCCGCCGCCGAGCGCCGGCTCAACGTGACGACCTCCAGCCCGATCGAGGGTTCGTGGCGCTGGACCAGCGACAAGCAGGTGGTCTGGCGTCCTCGGGATTACTGGCCGTCCGGCACCAAGGTGGACGTGACCGCCGACATGACCGGTGTCGAGTTCGCCAAGAACGTCTGGGGTACCAACACCGAGCCGATCCACTTCGAGATCGGCCGCAACCAGACCTCGGTCGTCGACATCTCCGGCTACACTTTGACCGTCAAGCAGAACGACAACGTCATCAAGACGATCCCGGTGACCAATGGTCAGGGCTCCGGCCGGTACGCCACCCGCGAGGGCACCAAGGTGATCATCACCAAGGAGAACTCCCACCGGATGCGCGCCCCCGGCTTCAACGAGGACGACCCGGAGTACTACGACCTCGTGGTCCGGTATGCGATGCGCCTGACCTGGTCCGGCGAGTTCATTCACGCCGCTCCGTGGTCGGTGGGTTCGCAGGGCCGCCGCAACGTCAGCCACGGCTGCACCGGGATGTCCACCTCGAACGCCCGGTGGATGATGGAGAACTCCCTGATCGGCGACCCGGTCACCTACATCAACGGCCGCCGCAAGCTGACCAACGACAACGGCTGGGCCTTCTGGAACATGTCCTACGACGAGTGGAAGACGGGGTCCGCGCTCTACGTGGCTCCGCCGGAGACCCCTCAGGACCAGCCCGCGGCCGAAGGTGAGCAGGCCGCTCAGCCGACCGCGACGGCCAGCAGCTGACGCAGTCGGCTTCCCGCTCGAGCCGAAGAGACCCGGTACCCGCCTCGCGGGTGCCGGGTCTCTGGCGTGTGGCGGGACCTACTGGTGGCCGGACATCTGGGCCAGCGTCTCACCTGTGCCCAGCCGCGAACGGCGGTAGCCGTAGAGACCGTAGATGACGAAGCCGAGAGCCATCCAGATCAGGAAGCGCAGCCACGTCTCGATCGACAGGTTGAGAGTCATGTACAGACAGATCAACGCCGACAGGATGGGCAGCACGGGGGAGAAGGGCACGGTGAAGGCGCGCTTCACGTCCGGTCGGGTGCGTCGCAGGATGATGACGCTGATCGAGACCAGGATGAACGCGGTGAGAGTCCCGATGTTCACCATCTCCTCGAGCCGTCCGATCGGCGTGAGACCCGAGATGAGCATCGCGGCGACACCGACGATCACGGTGATGACCCAGGGCGTCTGGAACCGGGGGTGCACCTTGCTCAGCACGGGCGGGAGCAAGTGGTCGCGCGACATCGCGAAGACCACGCGGCTGGCACCGATCATGAGGGTCAGCACCACCGTGGTCAGACCGGCCACCGCGCCCGCCGAGATGAGTGTCGCGTAGCCGGGGTGGCCACGGTCTGTGAAGGCTCGGGCCAGGGCGGCGGAGGGGTCGATCTGGTCGTACTTGACCATCCCGGTGATGACCAGGGCCACCGCGCCGTACAGGATCGTGCAGATGATCAGGGAGCCGATGATGCCGATCGGCAGGTCGCGCTTGGGGTTCTTGGCTTCCTCCGCCGTAGTGGCCACGACGTCGAAGCCGATGTAGGCGAAGAACACCAGGGCTGCGCCGGCGAAGATCCCACCGACGCCGAAGGCGGTCGGCTCGAACCCGAAGGCGTACTGGATGAGCGGCTGCTGGTACCAGTGCTCCACCGCGGTACCACCGGCCTGGGCGGGCGGGACGAAGGGGGAGTAGTTGGCGGTGTTGATGAAGCCGATGCCCGCGAAGATCACGAACAGCACGACGAACAGCTTGACCGCGACAAGAACCATGTTGACCCGCATCGATTCCTTGATGCCGATCGTGATCAGTACCGTGAGGACGCCGACCAGCAGCATCGCCAGCAGGTCCACCCGGCCGCCCGGGCCGAGATTCTCCGGCCAGGAGAGCCCGAGCTGTTCCAGCAACACCACCGCGTACGTGCTCCAGCCCTGGGCGACCACGCTGGCACCCAGCATCAGCTCGAGCAGGAGGTCCCAGCCGATGATCCAGGCGACGATCTCGCCGAGGCTGGCATAGGAGAACGTGTAGGCCGACCCGGAGACCGG